>CAZFAW010000036.1:2134-12451 GCA_964517015.1 uncultured Chryseobacterium sp. | reverse complement strand
ACGAGGTGGCCCCGAACCAGTTCGAGTGCGCGCCCGTGTTCGAGGAGGCCAACCTGGCCGTGGATCACAACGTGCTGCTCATGGACGTGATGGAAAAGACGGCGCGCAAGCACCATTTCCGCGTACTGCTGCACGAGAAGCCCTACGCCGGCGTGAACGGCAGCGGGAAGCACAACAACTGGAGCCTGGCCACCAACACGGGCCGCAACTTGTTGAAGCCGGCGAAGACCCCGAAGGAGAACCTGCAGTTCCTCACCTTCTTCGTGAACACGCTCAAGGCCATCCACACCCACGCGGATGTGCTGCGCGCCAGCATCGCCACGGCCGGGAACGATCACCGCCTCGGTGCGAACGAAGCGCCTCCCGCCATCATCAGCGCGTTCATCGGGGCCCACCTGAGCCGCCTGCTCGGTGAACTGGAGAAGAACGTGACCGGGAAGATGAGCGCGGACCTGAAGACCGAGCTGAAATTGAACATAGGGCGGATCCCTCCGGTGATGCTCGACAACACCGATCGCAACCGCACGAGCCCCTTCGCGTTCACGGGCAACAAATTCGAGTTCCGTGCCGTGGGCAGCAGCGCCAACTGCGCCGCCGCCATGACCGTGCTCAACACCATCGTGGCCGCCCAGTTGCGCGCCTTCGCCAAGGAGGTGGACACCCTGGTGGACAAGGGCACCAAGAAGGACGAAGCCATCCTGCGCGTGCTCCGCGACCTGATCATCAGCAGCAAGCCGATCATTTTCGAAGGGAACGGGTACAGCGATGATTGGAAAAAGGAAGCCGCGCGCCGCGGGCTCAGCAACATCGCCGACACGCCGCGGGCACTGGACGTATGGGCCCGGAAGGAGACCAAGAAGCTCTTCGCCGACATGGGCGTGCTGAGCGAGGTGGAAGTGGACGCCCGCCACGAGATCGAGCTGCACAGCTACACCCTGCGCATCCAGATCGAAAGCCGTGTGTGCGGCGACCTGGCCCAGAACCATATCGTACCCACCGCGATCACCTACCAGAACCGCTTGATCGAGAACGTGCGCGGGTTGAAGGAGGTGTTGGGAGGGGAGAAGGGCAAGAAGGCCACGGCCACGCCCGTGAAACTGATCGAGGAGATCAGCGACCATATCGCCGCCTTGAAGACCCTTACGGACGAAATGATCGAGCAGCGCAAGAAGGCCAACGCGATCGAGGACCATCGCTCAAAAGCCATCGCCTACTGCGACAAGGTGAAACCCCTCATGGACGAGATCCGGTACCATGCCGACAAGCTCGAAATGCTGGTGGACGACGAGCTCTGGCCCCTGCCCAAGCTGCGCGAACTGTTGTTCACCCGCTGACCACCCATGCCCCTGTGCGCAGAACGGCCCGGTGATCCGGGCCGTTCTGCTTCCGTGCCCAGGCAGCGCCGGGGGGCGTGATGCGCCTCTTGGTCAGGTGATGTACCACCGCGCGGGAACCCGTGATCGATGCGTCCGACACTCCGCCCGTCCGACCAGCCATCCTTGGCGAAGGCTTTTGTTTACATTCGCCCGGCACAAACAGGACCTCTTACTGATACCCCGATGAGCACCAGGAAGATCGTCACCTGCCTTTCACTTGCCATGCTCTGCTCCACCGCTGCGTGGGCACAAGGCAAGCTGGGCGAGGAAGCGGATGCGGCGTACAAGGCGGGCTACTACTTCAACGCCATCGAACTGTACAAGAAGGCCTACACCGTGGAAAAGAAGGCCAGCGAGAAGGCGGCCCTCATCTACAAGGTGGCCGAATGCTACCGCACCCTCGGCGACCCCCTGCAAAGCGAGGTGTGGTACGAAAAGGCCAACAAGGCGCAGTACCCCGATCCCATCACCTACTTCTACCTGGCCGAAGCCCAGAAGGAGCAAGGCAAGTACGCCGAAGCCATCGTGGCCTACAACAAGTACAAGGAGAAGAACCCCGGCGACATGCGGGCCGATGCGGGCATTTCCGCCTGCCAACTCGCCCAGACCTGGAAGGACAGCCCCAGCCGTTACAGCGTGGACCCCGAAGTGCTGTTGAACAGCCAGCAGTATGATTTCAGCCCGGCCTTCGCGGACAAGAAGAACGAGGATGTGGTGTTCTCCAGTTCCCGTGCGGCCTCCACAGGCACCGAAACCGACGGCATCAGCGGGGAGAGCTTCTTCGACCTGTTCATGAGCCGCCGCGACAAGCTCGGCAAATGGAGCGAGCCGGTGAAACTGCCACCCTCGATCTGCACCCCGCACAACGAGGCCAGCGTCACCTTCAACTCCAAGCGCACCATCATGTATTTCACCCGCTGCCCCAAGGTGAAGAACGAGGTGAACGGCTGCGACATCTGGATGAGCAAGAAGGTCGGCAACGATTACAGCGAGCCCGTAATGCTCGCCCTCAAGCCCGAACAGGACAAGAAGGACAGCAACGTGGTGAGCGTGGCCCACCCCACCTTGAGCGCGGACGATGCCATGCTGGTCTTCACCAGCAACATGGCCGGTGGCCAGGGCGGTCTTGACCTCTGGAAGGTGAGCCTTAACAAGGACGGCATGCCCACCGGCAAGCCGACCAATCTGGGCGCCACCGTCAACACCAAGAAGAACGACCAGTTCCCCTTCCTGCGCAACAACGGCAACCTCTACTTCTCCAGCGAAGGCTACCCCGGCATGGGCGGCATGGACATGTTCATGGCCGAGAAGACCGGCGACGGTGCGTGGGACCATGTGGAGAACATGAAGAGCCCGATCAACTCCAGCATGGACGATTTCGGGATCATCTTCGATGCGGACGAGGAGCGCGGTTACCTGACCAGCAACCGCGCGGGTGGCAAAGGCCAGGACGATATCTGGCGCTTCTACCAGCCCGAACTGGTGTTCGCCCTGCAAGGCACCGTGTACGACAAGGTCACCAACCTGCCCATCCCGGGGGCGTTGGTGGAGGTCGTCGGTACCGATGGCAGCAGCTTCAGCGCCAACACCGACGAGAACGGCGGGTTCAACTTCGCTGAAAAGGGCAACGGGCGCTACATCGTGGAGAACACCACCTACACCATCCGCGCCAGTGCGCCGGAGTACCTGGTGGTGAACGACCAGATCACCACCGTGGGCCTGGAGGAGAGCACCACCTTCGTGAAGGAATACTTCCTGCAGCCCGCCCGCAAGGACGTGGTGATCAAGCTGCCGGAGGTGCAATACGACCTGGGCAAGTTCGATCTCCGTCCGGAGGGCAAGGATTCCCTGGAGACCCTGTACCAGACCATGATCGACAACCCCACGATCATCATCGAACTCGCGGCGCACACCGACACGCGTGATACGGACAAGCGCAACCAGATCCTCAGCCAGAACCGCGCGCAAAGCTGCGTGAACTACCTGATCACCAAAGGCATCGAGCCGGCCCGCATGGTAGCAAAGGGCTATGGTGAATCGATGCCGCGCATCAGCGATGCCGAGATCGCCAAGATGGCCACCACGGCCGAGAAGGAGGCAGCACACCAACAGAACCGCCGCACCGAATTCCGCGTGCTGAGCTTCGATTTCGTGCCGTCGCAGGCCCCGCAACAACAGACCCCTGCACCGAACAACTAGCGACCGACCTCAACGGAAAGGGCATCCCATTGCGGGATGCCTTTTCTTTTCCACATGACGCCGCAAAGCCGATACGAGCAACGGGGCGTGAGCAGCGCCAAGGAGGACGTTCATAAAGCGATCGCTTCGCTGGACAAGGGCCTTTTCCCGAAGGCCTTCTGCAAGATCGTGCCCGACCACCTCACCGGCAGCCAGGACCATTGCCTGGTGATGCACGCCGATGGTGCGGGCACGAAAAGCGCGCTGGCGTTTGCTTATTGGAAGGAAACCGGTGACCTCAGCGTCTGGCGCGGCATCGCGCAGGATGCCGTCGTGATGAACTTGGACGATCTGCTGTGCGTCGGTGCCACGGGCGATATCCTGCTCAGCAGCACCATCGGCCGCAACAAACGCCTGATCCCGGGGGAGGTGATCGCTGCCATCATCGAAGGCACCGAGCTCTTCCTGGATAAGATGCGCGCGCTGGGCGTCGCCATCCGCAGCTCGGGAGGCGAGACCGCCGACGTGGGTGATCTGGTGCGTACTGTGATCGTGGACAGCACCGTGGTCTGTCGCATGCGGCGCGACCGGGTGATCGACAATGCACGGATCCAACCGGGCGATGCGATCGTCGGTCTGTCCAGCTTCGGGCGGGCCACATACGAGGACGCCTACAACAGCGGCATCGGAAGCAACGGCCTGACCTCCGCACGGCACGATGTGTTCGCCAATGAACTGGCGGGACAGTATCCGGAGACCTTCGATCCCAGTACACCAACGGACCTGGTGTATAGCGGCAAGGCGCACCTCACCGATCCCCTGGCGGGAACGCCGCTGGACTTCGGTCAAGCTGTTCTGTCACCGACCCGCACCTATGCTCCTGTGATCGCCGAGGTCCTGAAGCGCATGATGAAGGATGTGCACGGCATGGTGCATTGCAGCGGCGGTGCACAGACCAAGGTGCTCCACTTCATCGACCACCTGCGCGTGATCAAGGACGATCTGTTCCCCATACCGCCGCTGTTCACCGCGATCCAGGCCATGAGCAGCACCGATTGGAAGGAGATGTACCGGGTGTTCAACATGGGGCACCGGATGGAACTGTACGTACCGCCGGCCGCCGCCCCGGAGATCATCGCCATCAGCGGGTCCTTCGGCATCGAGGCGCGGGTCATCGGCAGGGTCGAGGCCGCTGCGCAGAAGGAAGTGATCGTGCGAAGCGAAAAAGGGGAGTTCCGGTACACATGAACGAACTATTGGGCCGATTGCGCGCGATCCACGAGCGCCGCACCGAGGTGAGCAAATCGCTGGCGGACCCTTCCGTGATCGCGGATCAGCAACGGTTCATCGCCTTGAACCGCGAATATCGCGAACTGGCCCCCATCGAGGACGCCTACCACCGGTACGACCGGATCCTCACCCAACTGACCGGAACGGAGGAAATGATGCGCACGGAGAAGGACCCCGAACTCCTGGAACTGGCGCGCACGGAGCGCGACGAATTGCGCGGGCAACTCGCCGCCATGGACGAGGAAGTACGCATGCTACTGGTGCCCAAGGACCCCAACGATGCGCGCAACTGCACCATGGAGATCCGTGGTGGTACGGGGGGCGATGAAGCGAGCTTGTTCGCCGGCGATCTGTTCCGCATGTACACGCGGTATTGCGAGGGCAGGGGTTGGCGGATCGAAGTGGTGGACTTCAGCGAGGGAACCGTCGGAGGGTACAAGGAGGCGATCTTCAACGTGATCGGGGAAGGTGCCTACGGTACCCTGAAATACGAAGCGGGCGTGCACCGCGTGCAGCGCGTGCCCGCCACCGAAGCCCAGGGCCGTATCCATACGAGTGCCGCCACCGTGGCCGTGCTGCCCGAAGCGGAGGAAATGGACGTGGAGATCAAGGAGAGCGATGTGCGGATGGAGACCGCCCGGAGCGGTGGGGCAGGGGGGCAGAACGTGAACAAGGTGGAGACCAAGGTGCGGCTCACACACGTTCCAACGGGCATCGTGGTCATGTGCCAGACGGAACGCAGCCAGCTCGGCAACCGCATGAAGGCCATGCAGATGCTGCGCAACAAGATCTACGAGGATACGGTGCGGGCACGTGAGGACGCCGAGGCCAGGCACCGCAAGAGCATGGTGAGCACCGGCGATCGCAGCGCGAAGATCCGGACGTACAATTACCCCCAAAGCCGAGTAACCGATCACCGGATCGAATTCACGGTGCACAACCTGCCTGAGGTACTGAACGGCGACCTGGGCGCGATCATCGACGCCCTGCAGCTGGCCGATCGCGCCGAGAAGCTCAAGGAAGGGATGAAGGCATGACGCGGAACGAACTCATCGGGACCCTGCGCGCAAAGCGCAGCCTCTTGTGCGTGGGCCTGGACACCGAGGCGCACCTGGTGCCATCGCCCTTCCGCAGCGGGCCCGATCCCGTGCATGCCTTCAACAAGGCGATCATCGATGCCACGAAGGACCTGGCCGTAGCCTACAAGGTGAACATCGCCTTCTACGAGGCGCTTGGTGCGGAGGGCTGGCGCAGCTTGGAACGCACCCTCGCCGACGTGCCCGAAGAGTGCCTCCTGATCGCCGATGCCAAGCGGGGCGATATCGGGAACACGGCCCGCAAGTATGCCGAGGCGTTCTTCGACCGCTTGGGGTGCGATGCGGTAACGGTTGCCCCGTACATGGGCGGCGATAGCGTTCGGCCGTTCCTGGGAAGGGAAGGCAAGTGGGCCATCGTGCTGGGTGTCACCAGCAACGAGGGCGCACTCGATTTCCAATTCCTGCCGGTGAACGGAGGCCAGCAGCGCCTCTTCGAGAAGGTCATGGCGCGGGTGGCCGAATGGGGCACGCCCAATGACACCATGTTCGTGGTCGGGGCCACCCGCCCCGATGTGCTGGCCCAGGCCCGGGCCATCGCTCCGCGCCACTTCTTCCTGGTACCGGGCGTGGGTGCCCAAGGTGGCGATCTTGAACAAGTACTGGAACTCGGGTTGAACGAGGACGGCGGTCTGCTCATCAACAGCTCACGCAGCATTCTCTACGCTAGCAAGGGCAACGATGCCATCGCGGCGGCGCGCAACGAAGCGGAACGGTTACGCGGCCCCATGGAGCGCGCCCTGCGCGTGCGCGGCCTCATTTGAACCGGTGCCATGGCCGCGGTTCCTGCGTTCAAGGAAGACCTGCTCCAGTTCATCTGGGAGCAACAACTCTTCGACCGCCATGCCTTGCGCACCACCGACGACAAACCCGTGGAAGTACTGCGCCCGGGCCGGGTACAACACCATAGCGGTCCGGATGTGATCGATGCCCGCATCCGCATCGACGGCCAGGTATGGGCCGGGAACGTGGAGGTGCACTTGCGCAGCAGTGAGTGGTACGCCCACGGGCACGAGAAGGACCCCGCGTACGACAACGTGGTGCTGCACGTGGTCTGGGAACACGACATGGCCGTACGCACGGCCCGCGGCGCACGCGTGCCCACCCTGGAACTGAAGCAACGGGTGCGTAGCGAGCACCTGGTCGCCTACGAGCGCTTGATGCGCAACAAGTCGTGGGTGGCCTGCGAGGAGGACATCGGTTCTGTGGATCCGGTACGGGTGGATCTGTGGCTGGAACGAGTGTTGATCGAGCGCATGGAACGGAAGACGCTCGAGGTGGCGACCTTGTTCCACCACTTGGGCGGCGACCGGGCCGAGACCTTCTACCACCTGCTGGCCCGTGGCTTCGGGGTGAAGGTGAACGCGGAACCCTTTGCCATGCTCGCGCATGCGCTCCCGTTGAAGGTGCTGCTGAAGTACCGCGACGATGCGCTGCGCACCGAAGCCTTGTTGTTCGGGCAGGCGGGCCTGTTGCGCGTGGATCTCGTGGACGACCATCCAAGGGCATTGCAGGCGGAGCACGCCGTCCTGGCACGCCTGCACGACCTGCGGCCGGCACCCATGGCGGCCTGGAAGTTCGCGCGCTTGCATCCGCCCAACTTCCCCACGATCCGCATCGCCCAATTCGCCCAGGTGATCATGCGCACCGATGGTGTTTTCGGCGAGATCCTGGAATGCGACGACCCCCGAGCGCTGGAGCGTGCGCTCATGGTAACGGCCGGTCCGTACTGGAACGATCACTACCGGTTCGATGAACGCTCCGCGGGTGGTCCCAAGCGCTTGGGCGCGGGAGCGGTGGGCCATCTGGTGGTCAATGCCATCGTTCCGTTCCGCTTCGCCATGGCACGGCATGTCGGCGATGAAGGCGCCATGCAACGCGCCCTTCACTTGCTCGATGCCGTCCTTCCGGAAGCGAACGGGATCGTGGACCGTTGGAAGACGCTGGGCGTAGGCGCGGAGAATGCGGCCCGTTCGCAAGCCTTGATCGAACTCAAGAACCTTTACTGCTCGCCCCGGCGGTGCTTACTTTGCGGCATCGGAACCGAATTATTGAAACAAGGCACGCGATGATCCCCCGGATCAAGACCTACTTCGAGAAGCAGGCATACGGTGTGTGCGCCTGGTGGGGCGAAAAGCTCAACATCAAGACCGAGCAGGTGCGTCTCAGTTTCATCTACCTCTCCTTCATCACCGCAGGCGTCTCGCTGGTCGTTTACCTGGTCATGGCCTTCGTGCTGCAGCACAAGGAGCGGATCAAGCGGCCGTTCGCGAAGCGCAGTACGGTGTGGGAGTGATGACCCACCGCCCTCATGGCCGGTGCGGCCCGGTGCGACTACCTTCCGCCGCAGTGCGGAATGCGTAAGACCCTGCATAAGCTGGTGATCGGCCGGGGACATCCGGAAGGTCTTCAATTGCATCCCACGATCCGGCGCCGTGTGGAAAACATCAAAGCCATCTGGAACAACGAGTTCGAAGAGGATGCCGGCTTGGAGAAACTGGTGCGCTTGATCCTGGCCGCCTCACAGTTCCTCTTTCCGGGCATGTACATCAAGCACCTCTTCTGGCGGAAGGGTCCTCTGTACCAGGACCTGGCTACCGAGGTGTTCGTGCTCCTCAAGACCGCCTTCCCACTTGCGGTGCTGCTACTCGGGTACGAGGACCACGGGCTCGTGATCGCCCTGGTGGTATGGCTGGTCCTGGAGACCGTACTCTACATCCCCACGCTCATTTTCGCCTCCGATACGTTCGGGTCCCCGCGCTCCTATCGACGCAGTACCCTGCTTTTGTTCTTGAACTACATCGAGGTCGTGCTTAGCTACGCGGTGATCTACAAGGCCGGGCAATTCCTCAATCAACCCCTTACCGATCCGGTCCAGGCACTGTACTTCAGTGCCGTGACCTCCAGCACGATCGGATTCGGCGACCTCTTTCCCGTTACCCGCGCAGGTCGGCTGCTGGTGGTCTCCGAATCCCTCTTCTATTTCAGCTATATCGTGCTCTTCATCAATTTCTTCAGCTTCCGGCTGAAGCGCGGATACTTCCGCGACCATTGAGGCGTACCACGAACACCCCCCGACCATGCGGATACTGATCACGGGATCGAACGGATTGCTCGGTCAAAAACTGGTGGCGGCATTGCGCGGGTCCGAGGAGGTGGAATTGATCGCCACATCACGCGGCCCGGACCGCACCCCGACCCGCGAAGGCTATCGCTACTTCGAACTGGATTGCACGGACCGTGCACAGGTCGACCGTGTTTTCGGTACGGCGGCACCGGATGCGGTGATCCACACCGCAGCCATGACCAATGTGGATGCGTGCGAGCTCGATCCCGGGAGTTGCCGCCTGCAGAACGTGACCGCAGTGGAGAATCTCGTCCAAGCAGCGCGGCCCATGCAGAGCCACTTCATCCATTTGAGCACCGATTTCGTGTTCAACGGAGCGAACGGCCCCTACACCGAAGACGACACCCCCGATCCACTGAGCGTGTACGGGCACAGCAAACTGGACAGCGAGGCGATCGTGCGGTCGGCGGGGCTGGACCATTGGTCCATCGCGCGTACGATCATCGTGTACGGCGTGGCCCCCGGCCTCAGTCGCAGCAACGTGGTGCTTTGGGCCCGGAACGCCCTGGAGCGAGGGGAACCGATCAGGGTGGTCGACGATCAATGGCGCATGCCCACCTTGGCTGAGGACCTTGCCGACGGCTGCATCCGGATCGTGCAGCGGAAGGCCACAGGCATCTACCACCTCAGCGGACCGGACCTCATGAGCATCCTCGAACTCGTCCATCGCGTGGGGCGCTTTTTCCAACTCGATACCGCACACGTGGCCCCAGTGAAGAGCGATTCGCTCGGCCAACCCGCCCGCAGACCGCCGCGCACAGGGTTCAAGCTCGAGAAGGCACGGAGGGACCTGGGCTTCGCGCCGAGGCACTTCGAAGAAGGCCTGGCCGTGCTGCGCGAGCAGTTGCGAACTGTATCGCGGTAGCATGCGCCTGCGCATCAAGGAACGATCGAAGGACCTGCTGGCCGTGCCCCGCGGCGAGGCGCAAGCGTGGGTGGTGGTGCTACTGGCCATCCTGGGTATGGCCGGCTGGATCACGTATGCCCGGTTCTTCGCACCGCCACCGGAAATCGATCTGGAAGCCGAACGGAGCGTATTAGGAGAATGGCTGGCCCAGCGCGTGGACCAGGGAACCCCTGCCCGGGTCGCGGCGGAATTGTTCGCGTTCGACCCGAACCACCTTCCGATCGACCAGTGGCAGCGGTTGGGGCTCACCGAACGACAGGCGCTCGCGATCCATCGCTTCGAGGAACGTGGCGGATCCTTCCGTTCCAAGGCCGAGTTGGCCCGTATGCGGGTGATCGATCCCGG
>CAZFAW010000036.1:0-2034 GCA_964517015.1 uncultured Chryseobacterium sp. | reverse complement strand
AGCTGCACCGCCGAGGAATTGGCCGCTCATCCCTACATGCGTTGGAAACTGGCACGGCCGCTGATCGCATATCGGGACCAGCATGGTCCGTTCCGATCCAAGGACGCGATCAAGGGATGCTCACTGATCACCGACGAGGTCTATGGCCGCATTGCCCCATACCTGATCGTGGATTGATCGTGCCCGGTGGGGTGGTCCTGGCAGGTAGGACCTGCGTAAACTTGCCCCTCGACCAGTGCACGGTGAGCGACCTGGAACAACGACTGAGAGCGGCCATCCGCGCCGTACCGGACTTTCCCAAGCCGGGGATCCTTTTCCGGGACATCACACCCGTACTGGAGGATCCCGCGTTAGGGCGGGCGGTGGTGAGCGGATTCCTCGAACGATTGGAAGGCGCACGGATCGACGCCATTGCAGGGATCGAGAGCCGGGGCTTCCTCTTCGGCATGCCGCTGGCGCTCGAACTGGGCATCCCGTTCATCACCGTACGAAAAAAGGGCAAGCTTCCCTGGCGTACAGTGGGCCACAAATACGATCTGGAATACGGAAGCGCGGAGATCGAGATGCACGTGGACGTGGTGAAGCCGGGCATGCGTGTGCTGGTGCACGATGACCTGCTGGCCACCGGTGGCACTGCAGCAGGTGCAGCGGAGCTGGTCAAGGTCCAAGGCGGTACAGTTGCCGGGTTCAGCTTCCTGATCGAACTATCCTTCCTCAACGGCGCAGGGAAATTGCGCCCCTACGATGCGGATATCATCCGCCTGGTCTCGTATTGACCCCCATGCACGCCCATACCACGGAGAACCAACGCATGATCGCGCAAGCCGTGCGCGATCTCACCGAACGCGAAGTGCGACCCCATGTGATGGAATGGGACGAAAGCCAGCACTTCCCCAAGGAACTCTTCACCGGACATTTCGGCCCGGCCGGCATGCTGGGCGTGTTCGTACCGGAGCAGTACGGTGGAGCCGGTCTCGGCTACTTCGAATACGTGAGCACCATCGTGGAGGTCGCCCGGATATGCGGCAGCATCGGGTTGAGCGTGGCCGCGCACAACTCCCTGTGCACCGGTCATATCAACTACTTCGGCAACGAGGAGCAAAAGAAGCGCTGGCTCCAGAAGCTGGCCACCGGGCAATGGTTGGGCGCATGGGCGCTCACCGAACCCAGCACGGGCAGCGATGCCATGCGCATGAAGTGCACGGCGCGGAAGGAAGGCGGCCACTGGGTGTTGAACGGTACCAAATGCTGGATCACCCACGGCATCAGCAGCGATGCGGTGGTGGCGATCGTGCGCACCGGGGAACTGCTCGATAGCAAGGGCATGACGGCCTTTGTGATCGAGCGGGGCACCCCGGGAATGAAGGCCGGGAAGAAGGAGAACAAGCTGGGCATGCGTGCAAGCGAAACGGCGGAAGTGATCTTCGAGGATTGCCGCGTGCCGGATGAGAACGTCCTGGGCAAGGTGGGCGAGGGGTTCCAGCAGGCCATGAAGGTGCTTGACGGGGGGCGGATCAGCATCGCGGCGCTCGGCTTGGGGATCGCCAAGGGGGCGCACGAGGCCAGTGTGAAGTACGCCAAGGAGCGTCAGCAATTCGGTCAGCCCATCGGCCACTTCCAGGCCATAGGGTTCAAACTGGCCGACATGGCTACACGCATAGAGGCTGCGGAATTGCTGATCCTGCAGGCCGCTCATCTCAAGAACAAGGGCGCCCGCATGACCAAGGAAAGCGCCATGGCCAAGTACTACGCCAGCGAAGTGGCGGTCTGGGCCAGCAACGAGGCCGTCCAGATCTTCGGTGGCTACGGCTACACCAAGGACTTCCCGGTGGAGAAGTTCTACCGCGACAGCAAGTTGTGCACGATCGGCGAGGGTACCAGCGAGGTGCAGAAGCTGGTGATCAGCCGGGAGATAATGCGGTAGGACCGTTTGCGGGGATCCATTCCAGACCTATCTTCGCGGCCCATTCAGGAAAAAGGCACATGCTGATCATCCCCGTCAAGGAAGGCGAGAGCATCGACAAGGCGCTCAAG
>CAZFAW010000035.1:7451-12460 GCA_964517015.1 uncultured Chryseobacterium sp. | reverse complement strand
ATCCTGGCCGGCAACGTGATCATGTACATCGGGGCCATCAACGGGGCCTATCCCACCAACCTCAGCATCTACAAGCAGGACGTGCTGATGGCGAAGGCCAGTTCGGTGCCGAAGCAGATCTGCGGCGACGCCTCCGAATTCAGCGTGGAACTGGGCACCTGGGTGCACAACTACGGTCTCACCGCGCAAACCGGCGTTACCCTCACCGGTGATGTGAGCCTGGGCGGTTCCAGTGTGTACAATCAAGTGTCCGCCCCGCAAGACATTCCCGTGGGCGACAGCGTTTTCTTCACGCTCCCGACCTTCTCCCAATCCACCTACGGTGGGCTCTACACCGTGAGTTATACCGCAGGTTCCGGTGCCGTGGACGACTACCTGACGGACAACGTCTTCTCCAGCTACCTGCTGATCGATTCCATGTACAGCCTGGGCGCGTTGGACGAAGCCACGGAACTCACCGACCAGGCCGAGTTCTTCCAGCCCAGCGGCATGGCGGCTGACGGCACCTTCGCCAGCTGCATCCACTTCCAGGACGCCAACGCCAGCCGCCTCGGCGCCGTGGGCATGTACGTGTCCGCCTCTACGCAGGCCACCGACTCCCTCGACGGCCAGCTGATCGAGGTGTTCGCCTACCAATGGAACGACGACTTCACCGGTCTAAGCGATGCCAACCTGGCCTTCTCCGACCTCCAGGAAGTGGCTACCGGCGACTTCTCGTACCTGGACAACTCCCTGTCGCACGAAAACGTGTACGTGCCCTTCAACCAGGCCTTCGCCCTGGAGAACGATGTGCGGTACCTGTTCTGCCTGCGCAGCTACAACAGCCGTATTTTCCACGGGTACGACAACAAGTTGAACTACGACGAGAACTGGACGCTGAACGATCAACCCACCAGCCCCATCGACAACGACGGTACCTGGAACGAGGTGGGCTTCGGCTCCGATGTGACCTCGGCGATCGACGTGCGCATGATCGATGCCTCGATGGTGGGTGTGGCGGAGAACGCCGCCGCACAAGAGGCTCCCGCCTATCCGAACCCGGCGAGCGACCTGCTGCGCATTCCGGTGAACGGCCTGCACGGCACCGCCGACCTGAACATCGTGGACGCCAACGGCCGCGTGGTCTCCACGCAGCGCGTGAACACCCGCGGTGGCGTGATGCTGGTGGACGTGAACAACGTGGCCAACGGCAGCTACCTCTTCGACCTGCGGTTCAACGATGGCAGCAAGCGCAGCTTTACCGTGGTGGTGAAGAAGTGAGAACGAACGGATCCGGAGAGAGCCCCGCGCATATCGCGGGGCTTTCTTTTTCTACCTCCAGCCGAAGAACACCCGTCCGATGGTGGCCGAAATGATCCGCAGGTCGAGGGCGAAGGAGCGTTCGCGTACATAGCGCAGGTCGAGGGCGAGCTTGGCGGGCATCACGTCGCGCACGTAGGCCGATTCCGGGTCCGATGCACGCGCCAGGATCTCGCTCTCGTCGATGTAATCGATGCTGGCCATGCCGGTGATCCCCGGCCGCACGCTCAGCACGGCGCGTTGCTCGGGCGTATACAGGTCCACGTACCGGGGCACCTCCGGCCGTGGGCCTACCACGCTCATGTGGCCGCACAGCACGTTCCAGAGCTGGGGCAGCTCGTCCAGTTTGGTCTTTCGCAGGAAGTAGCCCACGTCGGTCACGCGCGGATCGCGACCTCCGATGGTCAATTGGCCCTTCGCCTCGCTTCCCTGCCGCATGGTGCGGAACTTCAGCAGGCGGAAGGCACGGCCCTCCTTTCCCACCCGCACCTGGCGGAAGAACGCACCACCGGGGGAGGTCAGCGCAACGAGCAGCGAGAAGACCAGCAGCAGCGGCGAAAGCAGCACGAGGAAGGTGAGGGCGAAGACGATATCGAACAGCCGCTTCATGCGCCCATCACTTCGCGCACACTGTCCTTCACCGCAGCGATCACGGTGTCCACCTGGCCGTCGAGGAGGTCGTAGTACACGGGAAGGCTGATCTCCCTGCTGTAGTGCCGGTAGGCGTTCGGGTGGTCGGCGATCCGGTAGCCAAGGGTCTTGTACACCGTCAACATCGGCATCGGGATGAAGTGCACGTTCACGCTCACTTCGCGTGTTGCGATGGCGGAGATGATCGCATCGCGCTGGGGCTCCGTGGCGCGGGTCACACGAAGCATGTACAGGTGATGGCAGCTTTGTCGGTCACCCGTTCGGAAGGTGGGCACGATGAAGCGGTCGTCGCTCCCGAACGCCGCGTTGTACCGCTGGCAGATGGCGGCACGACGCGGCAAGGTGTCGTTGTCGTAGCGCTCCAGTTCCACCAGGCCGATGGCCGCCTGGAGATCGGTCATGTTGCACTTCCAGCCAGCGAATTCCACGTCGTAACGCCAGGCTCCCGGCTGCGTCTTGGCCAGCGCATCCTTGCTCTGCCCGTGCAGGCTCATGGTATTGAAGCGCTTGTACAGTGCTGCGTTATCGAAGGGCGGCGGCATGTTCAATGCGAGCGCACCGCCCTCGGCCGTGGTGAGGTTCTTCACCGCGTGGAAGCTGAAGCCGGTGATGTCGCATTGGGAGCCCACCTTCCTTCCGCCAATGCCCGCCCCGAAGGAATGCGCCGCATCGCTCAGGACGAGGATGCGCCCGAGTTGCCGCTGCGCTTCGGTGGCCGGGACGAAGAGGGCCTTCGTATCGCGGGCAACGGCCATGATGGCGTGCTGGTCGGCCGGGAGCCCGCCGATATCCACAGGCAGGATGCACTTGGTGCGCGGGGTGATCGCGCGCCGCACCGCATCGGGATCGATGGTGAAGTCCTCGCACACATCCACCATCACGGGCGTTGCGCCGACATGCAGCACGATGTTCGCGGATGCGCAGTACGTGTATGCCGGCACGATCACCTCATCGCCGGGCCCGATGCCGAACCAGCGCAGCACCAGTTCGCACGCGTTCGTCCAGCTGTTCAAGGCGATCACGTTCGGCACGGAGCAATAGGCGGCCAACCGCCGCTCGAACTCCTTGGTGCGCGGGCCGGTGGTGATCCAACCGCTGCGCAATGCGGCGGCCACCTCAGCGATGGTCTTCTCGTCGATCCGGGGCGGGGAAAAAGGGATCATGCGGGCGAAGATCGGTGGCGGGCGGCGAGCGACCCGAGGAAGAGCGCGAAGAACACCACGCCAGCCTGCACTTCGAGGACGGACTCGATGGCGGCGTTCAAAACGTACAACACCATGAACGCGCCTAGCAGCAGGTCGCGCCGCCGAAAGGCCATCCACGCCGGTATCGCGGCAACGAGCAAGGAGACGACGAACCCGGCCCAACCCAGGGCCACACCGCCCTGCAGGAACTGGCTGTGGCTGTTGAGCCGTCGTTCGGAAGCGCTGAACGCACCCTTTGCTTCGTAGCATGCCACCAATGCATGCTTGATGTCTCCGGTGCCCGCACCGATGGCGTCGTGCCGGATCAACTCCGTGCTGCACATCCAGGCCACGAGTCGCTCATCATTGCCATTATCGCTCGCATAGATGTCCGCCGTGCCGTTGAGCAAGCGCTCCACCGAACGGATGGCCGAACCCGTCCGTACGGAGATCACCGGCGCTAGCAGGTACGAAGGCACCAGGATGAGCAAGGCCAAGGCCCCGAGGACCTTCCAGCGGAGCAGGCCCGTCAACTTTCGAACGACCGACACAACGAACACCAGGACCATCGCCCCGAGGCACATCAAGCCGCTCTTGCTGGCCAGCATCACGGAGAATACCATGGCCAGTAGCAGGAAACCGATCACGGCCCATCGCCAGCGCGGCGGGATCTCCCCGTTGAGCAGTGCGAACGCCCAGAACACCAATGCCCACACCGCGTACCACGCTGCATAGCTCGGGTGGAGGTCGAAAGACAGGTAGCTCTGCGTGAAGCACTCGATCCACCCCTTCACGCCATAGCATTCCAGCGCCTTGATGCCACTGAGCACGATGGCGAACGATGTACCCGCGGCGAAGGCCACCATGCTTTGGCGCAACGCGCCATCCCCCTGCACCCTGGCGAATATGGCCGCCGCCAAGGGCAGGAGCACCAACCCCGATTTGATCTGCAGGTCGAACATGCCGAATGCGATATCGGTGCTCCACGCCATGCCGACGATGTGCAATACATAGAAAACGTACAGCGGCCAAAGCGTGGGCCATCCAATGGAGAACGGCCTCCCGAAACGCGAAAGGAGCAGCGCTGCCACCGAGATCGCCAGTGGAATGGTGATCCATGCACCCGAGACCGGCAACAAGGCGCAGAGCACGAGCCACGACCAGCTTCCCAGCTGCTCCGCGATCCGATGGTATGGTCGGGGCTCAATCAAGTTCCTTCAGTGAGTTCCACAATCGCTCGTTGATGCGATCCCGGTCGAAGTGCTCGCGTACATGGCGTTCGCCATTGGCCCCGTGCCGGGCCAGTAGCGCACGATCCGCGTGGTAGATCAGCACGGCATCCGCCAGCGCTCGCGCGTTCTCCGGCTCGAACGCCAGCCCGCCCCTGCCTTGCTCGATGAACAGGTCCTTTGCTTCGCCCTCGACACCCAGGAGCAGGGGTTTGGACAAAGCCAGCGCCTCGAAGATCTTGCTGGGGATCGCCCCTTTGAATAGGTCGTTCTTGCGGAGCGGCACCACCACCGCGTCGACCGCGCGCATCGACCTGAGCAGTTCGGCCCGCGGCATCCGGTCCACGAACCGCACGTTCACATCTCCCAGTTCTTCCTTCAACGCGATCAACTTCGCCTTTTCCGGCCCATCGCCCAGCAACAGGAAGTGGATGTCGCGGCGATCGCGCAACAACGCAGCGGCGTGCAGGATCACTTCAAGGCCCTGCGCATGGCCGATGATACCCGCATAGGCCAGCACCAGGTCGTTCGTTCCGATCCCGAGCCGGGCCCGCGCTTCCTTCGGGTCCGTACCGCTCGTGGCTCCGATGGCCGCGAGGTCCACACCGTTGGGCACCCACAACACGTTCTTCCCCGGGCAGCGCCG
>CAZFAW010000035.1:0-7351 GCA_964517015.1 uncultured Chryseobacterium sp. | reverse complement strand
CCCTCCATCGTTTCGTGCATGTACAGGCGGCCGCGGTAGCCTTCCTGCACGCGATCCCCCGGGTAGTTGGGCATGGCCGTGAGCACGGTGACGTTCGCACCATGTGCTTGCATCGAGCGTGCCGTGGCCAGGAGCCTGTTCTGGGGCGCGCCGGTCTCCGGAGGGAAATACTGTGTGAGGAAGATGACCCTCATGATGTGGCCTCCAATCGGGCGAGCGCCTCCGCATGGGTGACGAAGCGATGGCCACGTTGTAAGAGCAAATGGAGCAGCCATTCGTACCACGCCTTCCAAGTGGCGAAGGACGGGCTGTAGTAGCGGTCGTGGAAGAGGATGCTGGCATATCGCAGCCCGACCTGCTCCGCCTCCTGCAGTTTGCCCAACGTGAAGGCTTTGGCCCCTTCCAGGTCGCGGGATTGGTATCGGGCCTGGCCATCCATGGCCCAGCCGTCCATGAGTAACAGGGGGAATTCCCACATGCCGTGCAGTCGATGGGGATCAGCGACACCCTGGCTGGTTGCATCGAAGCGGTACCCCGCCGCGGCGAGTTTCCGGAACGTTGTGCCATCCTGCCGCAAGTAGTGCATTCGGATGCCGAAATCGCTTCGTCCACTGATGCGCTGGAAGCGCGCGCGCTCCTCATGGATCGCGGCCTCGTCGGAGAAGGCGATACCATGCACACCCGCTTCGAACCCCCGTGCGAGAACCTGTGGTATGAGCCGCTCTGCGTGGCGCAAGGGATAAGCGAGCCCCACCCCGTTCGCCATACCGAAGAAGAAGCAGGAGCGGATGCCCAGGCGCTGGTGAAGATCCATCACCTCATGCACGCGTTCCCAACGGTTGCGGAACAGGTCCGCGTAACGGCGCAGCAATTCGCCGGGCCCGATCCTGCCCATCACCAGTTCCAGCTTGCTTCGCACGAGGAATTTAGGGATGATCGGGTCGTTCCAATGTTCCCACACGGTGATATGGTCCACATCGTGCGAGAGGATGATATCCATGGCTCAAAACAGGTGGCGCAGCTTCTTTTTCAGGGCCACTTCCGTGAGGAATGCCGCACGGTTCACGGTGAAGTAGGGCGTTGGCGTCCCGCCGAAGGTGCGGAAGTACCGCTCCACCTCCGGGATCATGCTGCCTTCGAAATCGAATACGCGCAAGCCCAACTGAACAGAACGGCCCAGGCATGCATCGATGGCCATGGCCCCTGCCCCACCGCTGGCGCGCGACTTGTCCACCCCGCCCAGGAGGTAGTAGGCCGTGGTGCCGTCGTACGCGCAGAATGCGGCGGCGCTGTCCTGCCCGTTCTCCTTGGTCACGAATGCAAAACCGTTGCTATCGTTCAGGAACGCATGCATGATCTTGGCGGCCGCTTGCTCGTCCAATCCCTTGCCCCTGCGAGCGAAGGTGCTGCGCACGCAGGCCAGCACACGATCGATGTCCGTGGTGACGACCGTCTCCGCGCCACCGCTCCGGCTCTTCTTGATACCGTTGCGCTGCTCGGCCTCGAATCCCGCACGCACCTGTTCGAAACCCCGGGTAAGGTCGATGCGGTAGGTCCATTGGGCGACCACCTTGAATCCCTTCCAAGCCCACGGCTGGAGGTCCTGCTCTTCCGGAGGAAAGGCCATGTGGATCATGCCATCCTGCGCCAGGAGATGATCGGCGAGCGCCGTATGCAGCTTTTTGGCCTCGCTCACCGCCTTGGCAGGATTGCTGGCACCGCGTTTTCTCCAAAGCGCGCAGTGCGGATTGAATGCAGGATGCGAGATCAACTTCAATCCTGCGCGTCGCGATCGTTGCAAATTGAATGCGGCGATGACTTGTCCGTCCTTGTTACGGATGCCCAAACGCTCGTAGCCTTCTCCTACGATGCCGTGCCAATCCTCGCGCAGGAACAACGGCACCCCGGCGGCTGCGATGCCGAAGGCTGTGGCCATATCCTCAGTGATGGGCTCGATCGTCATGGGGTCAGGCGGCGGTAAAGGTCGAACAAGCGCTCTGCTTCCCGTTCCCAGCACAAGCCCTGCTCAACTGCGATGCGTCCCGCACGTCCGCGCGCTTCGCGCGCGGCGGGGTCGTCGCGTTCCCGGGCAATGGCTTTCGCGATCGCATCCACGTCCATTGGATCGCAGAAGGCCGCACAGGTTCCGAACGCCTCCCTCCAGTCCGGGAAGTCGGAAAGGAGCATGGGCCGGGAGCATGCCATGTACTCGTAGATCTTGATCGCCCGGCTGGTGGTATGGTTCTTCAACGGGTACATGAGCAGCACGCCCATGTCCGCAGCGCGAATAGGTGCATAGACCTGGTCCATGCGAACACTGCCCAGATAGCGGGTCCGTGCCCACCCTGGCGAACGTTCGCACGCTCGCTGGTAGCTCTCGCTCTCCCACCAGCCCAAGAGCTGCAAACGAACAGCTTCGACCTTTCCTACGGCATCGACCAATTCCTTGATCCCGCGAATCCGGGTAAGCCCGCCGACATAGATCAGGGTGAATTGATCGTTCGGCACCGGCACTGCGCGTCCTTGATCGATGATGGCCAACACCGGCAGGTTGCGCACCACGTGGAATTTGTGCGCGTATCGCGGGTATCGTGGCAACAATTCGGCGGTGTAGCCCGATTCGGCCAGCACGATGGCATCGAACCGGCGAACCGCCCGGCGTTCGATGCATTGATATGCGCGCGCGATCAAGGTTCGCAACCAGACGGGGCCCAACCAGGCCTTGTCCAGGATCTGGCTGCTGACCAATTCATGCATGTCGAAGATCACCGTGCGGCCTTTCCGTTTCAGTCGAAATCCGGCCCACAAGAGCTCTGGATCATGGAAGTGGATGATCTGCGCTCCAGTGCGCAAGGCGGCCCTGTAGGCGCGCCAGGCACCCAGCGTAGCCCGGAGCGGCCGCCAGGACGGTGCGCTGACCGCGCGCAACAGCACACCGTCCTCCTCCCCATCGGCCTTACCGGGCGCCACCTGGAAAGTGCGGAACCCTGCGGCGGCCAGGCTGCGAGCCATTTTGAAGAAGATCCGGTCGTCACGGTCCCCATGTACGCTGGTGAGGTGGCAAACGGTGGTCATCGCAGGGGTTCGTGCGGCGGAGTGAAGCAAGTGAACAACACCAGGATGATGGCCCAACCATGCGTAAGCAGGATCGTAGGGAGCGCCGCAGAGCTCAATGCAAGCAACGGGAAAGTGCTCAGGCTGATCGCCCATTGCCATCGTCCGGCGAAGGCGAGCGTGGATCCTCGGAGCACGAGTGCGGTGATGAAGCCGGAAAGCGCCAGCCCGAGCCAGCCGAAGTTGGCCCAGCCGTACATGAACGAGGCGCTGCCCATGGTGCCTTGTGTTCCCTTGGCCGCGTATTCGGGGTATTCCAGATCATAGATCGACCGATCCAGGGCCACGTAGTCCTTTCCCAGAACAGCGGCCAAGGGACGTACTGCGGCACCCTTTTGAAAGGGGATATCTGAGGGGATATGCTCGAACCAGGCAGCCACCGTCCACCCAGGCATCAACAGCACTCGACGAGTAACGCTCCACAACAGATCACCCACCAGGCCGCGCTCCTTTACGCCTTGGTCCACCACCGGCGCGTTGGCCACCTCGCCATTGCTGGCCGCTTGCACGAGCTTCTCCGGCTTCGCTACAAGGAAAAGCAGTCCTGTGGCCAGGATGAAGCCGGCCGTCAAGGCAGCGAACCCTATCCAACGGCGGGCGAGCAGGAACGCGATCCAGAGCGGTACGAAAAGCGTGATGATGTAGCTCTTCTGCACAAGGGACAATGCATACACCGCGCCCGCGAACGCCACTGCTGCGAAAAGCACCGGCCTGCGCCCGAAGGTCACCACGAGCGTGAACGGGATCAGGGCCTTGATCAGGAAGTTGCTCAAGTAGTTCAACCAGGAAGGGATGTCCAATGTCATGTGCAGCCGGATCTCCTGCACCAACAGGTTGTCCTGTTGCCGCAATGCGGCGATCAGGGGCACGTGGCCAAGGAGGGTCCAATGACCAACAGCGACGCAGACCGTAGCCACGAGAACAGCGATCGCGAGCGGGCGCGGATCGTGGCTGGGACGGTCCTTGCACGGTACCAAATGGATGAAGCGGTGCAGCCCTCCATAGCCTGCCACGAGCGCGAGGAGATAGATGGCGATCCAATGCGCATACATGATGCCGGTGCGTTGGATCAAGCCGACAAGTATCAAAAGCACGATCACCAAGTGGATACCGAGCAGCGGATGTTTGCGGAAGAATTCGGCGATCATACCGGGACCAGGGTTCGATCGTATCGGCCCACTACGCGGAACACGATGACCACGTGTGCCGTGTAGGCAGCCACTTCCACCGCGGCCAATGCCGCCATGAAGGACAAGGGCGGCAAGGTCTTGAACGTGGGCAGCACGAGCAATAAGGCCAGGAATAGCAGCGGGAACAACACGGTGGTGCGGACCTTGCGCAACGACAAGAGCACCACACCGAAGGGACTTCCTACCAACTGGGCAGCATACCCCCAGACCAGCACCCGGCCGGCCGTGCCCGCAAAACCCCACTGCGGGCCGAACACCCAACGGAACAGCGGCTCGCCGAAGAAGACCAGTACAGCGATCAATGCCAGGGCGGCGAGTACCAGCATCCTGAGTACACGCATGAGCTCGGGGCCCAGCGGCTGCCCCTCCCTCACCCGCTCCGAGGTCCGTACGAACAGCACCTGTGCCAGTGCAACAGTGATCATGCTGATGGGCACCAATACATATTGCCGCACGAAATTGTGCTGTCCGGCAGTATCAGGATCGAAGTACGAAGCCATGTAAAAGGTGGCCATACCGGAGGCGAGCGCGTTCACCAAGGCCGGCCATGTGTTCACCATGGGCCATTCGCGATAGGACCGTAACGCCTCCACGCTCCGTGAACGATCGCGCATGGCAGGCAAGGGCTCGCGCCGTACCACAAACCAGACCGTAACAGCCGTGAAGGCGAACCAACCCATGAGGTATCCGACCTCCAATCCATTGCCCACATTCCACTTGCCCAAAACGAGCGTTGCCATCGTGATCCCCGCGGCCTGAACGACTTTGGCACGGGCCACCGCACCGAAGCGTTTCCTGCGCAACAACCACTGCTGCAATACCACCTGCGCACCTGCCAAGGCTGCAAGCGTTGCGGCGATCCAAGCCACCTGTCCGAGGCCGGGCAGCTTCTCCGCAATGCGCGTGGAAAGCCCGAAGAGCCACACGGCGACGAACGAAAACACACCCATTGCGATCGCAATGAACAATGCCCCGCGGACCAGGTGAGCGCTTTCCTCATCGCGCGCCGGGACCACCACCGCCATTTCGTACCGGCCCGCAGCCACCACGTTCAGGATGTTGAACACGGCCATGAGCGTTCCGAATACGGCGAATTGCTCAGGGCCGTACAAGCGAGCGATCACCGGCGCTGCAAGGAAAGGCACCGCCTGCGCGATCACCGTGCCGCTGAACAGCGTGCTGACCGATCGGAGGAACGTCGGCTGGTTGCTCACGGCAATGCGGGCTCGATCGCGTTATTGTGGAATGCCACCCGACGCAGGTGCTCCAACACCTCGGCGGCCTCGATCGCATCCTCGCCTCCCAACGCGATCACACGGGCCTCCGATGTGCGCCACCAAAGCAGATCGCGAACGCGGGTGTCCGTACAAATGATGCCTGCTGCGAAGAACGCCGCGAACTGGGAGAACAAGACGCCCATGAACGACCGGGCGAATCCCGGCACGTTGCTCCGATCCAGATCATCGCCCATGAACGTCACCACCACAGGCAGCGGACTGCTCAGCACGGTCCATAACGCGGCTACTGAACCGAAATGAACATGCACCACATCCGGCCGGAGTTTCCGAAGCGCGATCTTCAAATGGCGGCGCGACCGCCACAGTGCGAACGGGGATGTCCGATCCGCCAGGTGGAAAACCACGACTTCCGCACCATGATGCACGATCGCGGCAGCCTGTGCCTTGGAATCCCGATAGGTCTCTCCGTTTTCGACATCCGGGATCACGACCAGCACCTTCAACCTCGCCGTTCCGTGTGCGGCCAAACGCTCCAGTTCAGTTCGCACGTAGCGAACATCGCGATAGGTAGCCAGGCCCAAGTAGCCTAGCGCAATGATCAGCACCACACCCATCGTGTACCAGGGAGTGGGGACCACCAGGTGCAATGCGCTTCCCAGCAACAGAATGATCGAAGCCACCACCAGGTTCACTCCGTTCCGCGGTGTCTGGTAGTACGCATCCAGCACACTTCGCATTCCGTTGAAGAAACCGAAGGGCAATGCGGCAAGGAACACCAGGCGGCTCGTGGCCACGTATTCCATGCCCTTTTCCCCGAGATATGCCCGGAGCAGCGGATCCGCGAGCAGTTCGTAGCCGATCGTCATTGCCGCGGAAATGCCAAGCACGATCCAAACCATGCGTTCAATACGCCGAGCAAGTCGCGCGTGATCCCCCCCGGCCAACTGCGCACTTGCCGAAGGAAGGAGCAAGAGGGCCACGGGGCTGAACACCGCGGCAGCGATGTTCAACAACGTGGTGCCGAAGCCCATCTCCCCGCTGGCATCAATGCCTTGCGTGCGCAACACCACATAGCCCGGTACGGTGAGCAACGCGCCCAGTGCGATATCACCCGGTACGCGTGGAAGCCCGTATCGCAACAGCTCCGCGCGTTCTCGCCGCGGAGACCCGGTCCGTCTTGCGAGCACAGCGGGCGCAATGGTGAGCAGGGGAGCGACCGTCCACGACACGCCCGTAGCCCACAATACCTGCGTAAGATCACTACATGCAAGGAACGCAACACACGGGGAGACCCCGAGAACGAACAATTGCAACAAATTGGCGATGACCATCGACCGCATTCCGCGCAGATAACCGTAGGCCACACCGTGCAACGCGATGCCAAGGGTCATGATCGCCACTGGCAGCACCATGGGCGCATCCTCATAACGTCCAAAAACGATCCAGGCAAGCGTGCCCGGCATCACCAAGCACGCCAGGCACAACAAAACGCCCAGGGGAAGCACACCCATCAGCGCGCCTCGTAGATACCTACGCCGGGTTGCAGGGTCCGTGTTCATGGCCACGAACCGGGTGAGCCCCACCATCATCCCGAGCAGCACCACCGGAAAAGCGAAGGCTACCGTTCGACGTACGATCACATAGAGATCCAGGTCCTGCTTGCTGGAATCGGCAGCCAGGCGATAGCCCAATACCATACCCAGCATGGAAAGCGCTTCGGTGAGCGTGGTGAGCACACTGTCGCGCCCGGACGGACTGCGCAGGATCTGCGCCACTCGGCCCCACATGGCCGCCGAAAGTAGCGCGGGC
>CAZFAW010000034.1:0-12673 GCA_964517015.1 uncultured Chryseobacterium sp. | reverse complement strand
ATTGCGCTGGAGCACCCGCTGAAGGTGAACAAGGCCGCGCCGGCCCTGCTCACCGGCATGCTGGTGTGGAGCCTGGTGATGCTGGGCCCCGACACCCACGGCGAGAGCGGGCACCTGAAGGAGCTCATGGAGCACCTGGGCGGCATCGCCAGCCTGCTCTTCTTCCTGCTGGCCGCCATGACCGTGGTGGAGCTGATGGACGCGCACGCCGCATTCCAGGTGATCACGGACCGGATCACCACCACGCACAAGGTGAAACTGCTCTGGGTGGTGGGCCTGATCACCTTCTTCCTCAGTGCCGCATTGGACAACCTGACCACGGCGATCGTGCTATGCGCCTTGTTGCGCAAGCTGGTGGCCGATCGCCAAGATCTTTGGACCTACGCCGGAACGGTGGTGATCGCCGCGAACGCCGGTGGCGCCTGGAGCCCCATCGGCGATGTGACCACGATCATGCTTTACATCGACGGGCAGGTCACGGCGGGCAACATCATCCTCCGGTTGATCCTGCCCAGCCTGGTGTGCCTGGTGCTGCCCCTGCTGTGGATCGGCCGCACGTTGAAGGGCACGATCGAACGCCCCACCGCAGCGGGATCGCTGGAGCACGTGCGCGTGACCGATCGCGAACGCAACGTGGTGTTCGTGCTGGGCCTGCTGGCCTTGCTCGGCGTGCCCGTGTTCAAGGAGTTCACGCATTTGCCGCCGTTCATGGGCGTGATGCTGGGCCTGGGTGTGCTCTGGGTGTACACCGAGCGCGTGCACCTGCGTCGCAGCATGGAGGAGCAGGGCCAGTTGCTCGTCACCAGCATCCTTCGGCGCATCGACCACAGCAGCATCCTCTTCTTCCTCGGTATACTACTGGCCGTATCCGGGCTGGAAACGGCGGGCCACCTCACGCAACTCGCGGGTTTCCTCGATGCCCGCATCGGCAACCTCTTCGCGGTGAACACGGCCATCGGCGTGCTCAGTGCCATCGTGGACAACGTGCCACTGGTGGCGGCCGCGCAGGGCATGTACCCGCTTTCGCAATACCCCACCGATCACCTGTTCTGGGAGCTGTTGGCGTACTGCGCCGGCACGGGCGGCAGCATCCTGATCATCGGGTCGGCAGCGGGTGTGGCCGCCATGGGCGTGCTGCACATTCCCTTCGGCTGGTACCTGCGCCGTATGGCCCTGCCCGCCGCGATCGGCTACTTCGGTGGCGTGATCGCCTACTGGGCGCTCTGGCACGGTTAAACCGTCTTCACTCCGTTCAACTTGCAGAGCCAGGCCAGCTGGCCCGTGTGCAGGTTCTCGTGCCGCAGGTGGTGGATCACCGCATCGCGCCGCTGCACGATGCCCGCGATGGACACCGCTCCCGTGTGCGGTTGATCCAACTGTTCGGTGGTCAAGGTGGCCACGTGCGCCAGGGCTTTCTCGTGCACGTGGGCGAACATGGCCTGCACCTCCTCGAACGGCGGGCACAGTTCCGCCGCGGGCGGCACGCTGCCCAGGTTGAAGTGCTTGGCCCAGCTGAACTTCTCGAACGGTCCATCGGTGGAACGCAGCAGCAGCCAGTTCTGCGTGACGGTGAGGTGGGCCACGATCCAGTGGGCGCTGTTGAGCTTCGCACCGTTCAGTTCGAACACGCGGTGCGGATCGGTGCCGTGCAGGTGCTTGAGGTAGTAGCGCGTGTAGGCGCGGGTGCGATCCACGGCAAGGGCCAGGGTCCGGGTTTCGGTCATGCGGCGAAGATCGCGGTGATGCGGCGAGATCGGCATGCACCGGCCGCCGGGTACTTTTGTGCGCGGATCCCATGCGCGGCAATTCCATCGGCCAGTCGTTCCGGCTCACCACCTTCGGGGAGAGCCACGGCGCGGCCATTGGCGGGGTGCTCGACGGGTGCCCTGCCGGGCTGCACCTGGATGTGCAGGCCGTGCAGGTGGAACTGGCCCGGCGGCGGCCCGGCAGCACCCCGTTGGGCACGGCACGCACCGAGGCCGATCGGGTGGAGTGGCTCAGCGGCCTGCACAACGGCGCAACGCTCGGCACCCCGATCGCCTTCCTTATCCGCAACCGCGATGCGCGGCCGGCCGACTACGATGCGCTGAAGGACGTGTACCGTCCCGGCCATGCCGACCGAAGCTGGGAGCAGAAGTTCGGCCTTCGCGATCACCGCGGCGGCGGGCGCAGCAGCGCGCGAACCACCGCGGCATGCGTGGTGGGGGGCGCCATCGCACGGCAGGTGATCGCCCCCACGGGCACCCGTGTGGCAGCCTACGTGGACCAGGTGGGCAACGCCCGGCTGGCCACGCCCCTTGCGGAACTGGACCTGGCGCGCGTTTTCGGCAGCGACGTGCGCTGCCCCGATCCCACCGCCGCCGCCGAAATGATCCGCACCATTGAACAGGCGCGCACCGACGGCGACAGCGTGGGCGGCGCGATCACGCTGGTGGTGCAAGGCCTGCCACCGGGCCTCGGCGAGCCGGTGTTCGACAAGCTGCACGCCGACCTGGGCAAGGCCCTGCTCTCGATCAACGCGGTGAAGGGCTTCGAGATCGGCGCGGGCTTCGCCAGCGCAGGTATGCGCGGCTCCGCGCACAACGCTCTGCCCTCGGGCGTGCAAGGGGGGATCAGCACCGGCGCGGCGATCGTGTGCCGCCTGGCCTTCAAGCCCGCCAGCACCATTGCCAAGCCACAGCAGGCCGTTGACAAAGAAGGGAAGGAGGTGGTGCTGGAAGCCCGCGGGAGGCACGATCCTTGCGTGGTGCCGCGCGCCGTGCCCATCGTGGAAGCGATGGCCTGCCTGACGCTGGCCGATCACTTGTTGAGACAACGAACCGCACGCATCTGAACGCGGGCCGATCAGCGGCCACAAGCCATTCCTATCATGAAAACGTGGACCAAGCGCATCCTGTTCACCCTCCTGATCCTGATCGTGCTGCTGCTGGGCGCGGCGATCCTGGTGCCGATCCTGTTCAAGGACAAGATCGAAGCGATGGTGAAGGAGGAGGTGAACAAGAACCTGAACGCCACGGTGGATTGGGGCGACTGGGACATCACCCTCTTCAAGAGCTTCCCCAACCTCACCGTGACCGTTGCGAACGTGCGGGTGTGCAACAAGGCCCCCTTCGAAGGGACCTGCCTGGCCAACATCGGATCGCTCACCACCACGATCGACATCAAGAGCCTCTTCGGCGACCGGATCGACATCCGCAAAGTGGGCCTTGAGCGCCCCACCATCGTGGCCAAGGTGCTGGAGGACGGGCGGGCCAATTGGGACATCGCCCTGCCGGATACCGCCGCGCCGGAGACCCCGGAAGACACCGCAGCCAGTGCCTTCAACGTGGGCCTGCGCGAATACTGGATCACCGATGGGCACGTGATCTACGACGATGCAAGCCTGGCCATGGTGCTCGACCTGGCCGGCCTCGACCACACCGGCAGCGGCGATTTCACCCAGGACCTCTTCACCCTGCGGACCACCACGCACTGCGACAGCACCAATGTGGTCTACGAAGGCGTGAAGTACCTGAAGAACGCCAAGGCCGACATCAAGGCCGATCTGGACATGGACCTGCCGCACATGAAATTCACCTTCAAGGAGAACGAAGCCACGGTGAACCGGCTGGTGCTCGGCATGGACGGCTGGCTGGCCATGCCCACCGACGACATTGTGATGGACCTGACGTGGAGCACCAGGAAGAACGACCTGGCCACCCTGCTCTCGCTGGTGCCCGCCGAATTCGCCGGAAGCCTCGACGGGGTGGACATGAGCGGCAAGGCCGAATTCAGCGGCTACGTGAAAGGCACCTACAACGACAACACCCTGCCGGGGTTCGGCGTGCGCATCGGCGTGGACAACGGCCGCTTCAAATACCCGGACCTGCCCGAAAGCGTGGAAGGCATCGTGGTGGATTGCGACATCCGCAGCCCCGAAGGCAAGGACCTGGACGGCATGGTGGTGGACCTGAAACGCTTCGCCATGAAGCTGGCCGGGAACCCGATCGATGCCCGCATGCACCTGACCACCCCGATCAGCGATCCCGATGTGGACGCCGACCTGCGCGCCCAGCTCGATCTGGCGAGCCTCAGGAAGGTGGTGCCCATGGAGAAAGGCGACGAGTTGAAGGGCAGCTTCACCGCCGATGTGCGCATGAAGGGCCGCATGAGCGCCATCGAGAAGCAGCAGTACGACAAGTTCACCGCCGAAGGCAAGTTGATCCTGCTCGACATGGCCTACAAAAGCGACAGCCTGCCCTACGGGGTGGGGATCAACAGCATGTACTTCGACTTCAGCCCGCGCTACCTGCAACTTACCAGCTACGAAGGCACCGTGGGCGGCAGCGACCTGAAGGCCAACGGACGCTTCGACAACTACCTGGCCTGGTGGCTGCAGGACAGCACGCTCGCCGGCACCTTCAACGTGAGCAGCACCCTGTTCGACCTGAACGAACTGATGGGACCCGAAGACGCGGCCGCGACCACCGAAGCCACCGCCGACACCACGCCCATGTCCGTGATCGAAGTGCCGCGCAACATCGACTTCCGCCTGAGCGCCGACATGAAGCAGGTGCGCTACGACGACATGGACCTGCGCAACTGCAAAGGCGGCCTCCACGTGCACGATCGGCGCGTGGACCTCGACGGGCTGTTCTTCAACCTCTTCAACGGGGCTGTGACCCTGAGCGGGGCCTACGTGACCACCGACCCGAAGGCGCCCACGATCGACTTCAGCTACGACGTGAAGGACCTGGACATCGAGCAGACGGTGAAGTACGTGGAGACCGTGCAGAAGATGGCGCCGATCGCCAAGACCTGCAAGGGCAGCTTCAGCACCAACCTGAAGCACATGACCGCCACGCTGGGCCCCGACATGATGCCGCTGATGAACACCCTGGCCGGCCAGGGCACCCTGCACACGCACAACGTGCGGGTGGACGGTTTCCAGCCGCTGGTGGACCTGGCCAAGGCGCTCAAGGTGAAGGGCATCGAGAACACCACCTTGCAGAACGTCGATTTCAGCTACGAATTCAAGGACGGGAAGATGTGGACCAAGCCCTTCGATGTGAAGATCGACCAGGTGCAGGCCAACGTGGGCGGCAGCACCGCCTTCGCCGACCAGGCCATCGATTACGACATGAAGACGAAGATCCCCACCAAGCTCTTCGGCAACGCCGCCAACGAACTGGTGAGCGGCTGGCTGGGCCAGGCCAACAAGGCCCTGGGCGCCGATTTCAAAGTGCCCGAACAGATCGACGCCACGGTGAAGATGACCGGCACGATCACCAAGCCCGTGATCAAGCCCGTGTTCGCCGGCGGCGGCTCCAACCTGCAGCAAACCGTGACCGAAACGATCAAGACCGAGCTGAACGAGCAGATCAACAAAGGGAAGGAGCAGGCGATCGCCGAGGCGCGCGCGCAGGCGGACAAGCTGGTGGCCGAAGCGCAGAAGCAGGCGGACGACCTGAAGGCGAAGGCCCGCCAGGAGGCGGCCAACTTGAAGGCCCAGGCCTACAAAGCCGCAGACGATGCCCTGGCGCAGGTGAAGGACCCCTTCGGCAAGCTCGCCGCCAAAGCCGTGGCCGACAAGGCGAAGAAAGAAGCCGACAAGAAGGAGCAGCAAGCCATTGCGGAGGCCGACAAACGCGCCGATGCCCTGGTGACCAAGGCGCGGGCCGAAGGCGATGCGCTGATCAGGAAGGCCGAGGAGACCAATACCACGGTGAAGTAGGCCGATGCGTACGAACCTGTTCATCGCCGCGCTGCTCGTTTGCGCCGGTGCCTTCGCGCAGGATGAGGAGGCCGCCGACGATCCCTGCGGTCCGCCTGCGGACAAGAAGATCAGCGCCCTGCTGGAAAAGGCGGCGAAGACCAAGGATCCCGTGGAACGCCACCAGGTGCTCAAGAGCACCCTGGAGATCGACGCCGACTGTGCCGAGTGCCTGTTCCAACTGGGGATCAGCGCATACAAGCGCGCCAGCGAAGGCGGCGCCAGTTTCGATCCCGCGATCGGCTACCTGGTACGCCTGCGCGACAAGTGCCCGGAATACCACAGCGACCTCTACTACCACCTGGGCACCATGTACTATGCCCAGGAGAAGTTCCCGGAGAGCGCTCAGGCCTTCAAGAAGTTCCTCGATTTCCCCCGCGACAACGCCGCCAAGCTGGCCAAGGACATCGACAAGAAGACCGCCGATGTGGAAGAGGTGATGCCCGACCTGAAGTTCTACATGGACTTCTACAAGGAAGGCGCGGAGGCCGCACCCGCGTTGGTGAAGAACGTGAGCACCGGCGCCGAGGAATACCTGCCCATGCTCTCCCCGGACAATGAACTGCTCTTCTTCACCCGCGTGAGCAAGTACCAGGCCCGCGGCGATCTGGTGGCCAAGGACGTCGAGGAACTCACCGAAGCCCGTCGCCCGAACGTGCAGGCCGACTTCGACAAGGGTGCCGCACTGCCCGCGCCCTTCAATACCGGCGACAACTACGGCGGTGTGACCATCAGCGTGAACAACAAGGAGATGTTCGTGACCGTGTGCGCCCCGCCCGATGCGAAGGGGTACCGCGATTGCAACCTGTTCCGCACGCACTACGACAACCACGTGGACTTCGGCACCGGGAAACAGGTGTGGGAATGGACCGGGCTCGACGACCTGGGCCCTGACATCAACACCGAAGGGTGGGAGAGCCAGCCCTCGTTGAGCGCCGACGGACGCACGCTCTACTTCGCCACCAACCGGCAGGGCTCGCGCGGCATCGACATCTACATGAGCACGCGGGGCAAGGACGGCGCGTGGGCGCCCGCCCGCCCCGTGCCCGGACCGATCAACACCGACGCCGACGACAAGGCGCCCTTCATGCACAGCGACAGCCGCACGCTCTACTTCGCCAGCAAGGGCCACAAAGGCGTGGGCGGCTACGACATCTTCCTGAGCCGCATGAAGGACGATGGCACCTGGGGCGAGCCGAAGAACATCGGGCACCCCTTGAACACCGCCCAGGACGAGCACGGCTTGATCGTGAGCGCCGACGGGCGCACGGCCTATTTCGCCAGCAGCCGCTTCCATGGCGCCGGGGGGCTGGACATCTACTCCTTCGCCGTGCCCAAGGACGCGCGGCCGGACGACATCATCGTGGTGAAGGGCCAGGTGCGCGACGACCAAGGCCAGGTGGTGCGCGATGCCAAGGTGGAGATCAAGTACCTGGACACCCGCCAGACCGAGGTGCTGCGCGTGGACAGTACCGACGGGCAGTACGCCACCGTGGTACGATTGAAGGCTGGCACCGATGTGATCATGACCGTGAAGAAGGAAGGGCATGTGTTCGATTCGCGCGCCTTCACCCTGGAAGACACCGCGCGCGGCGGCGTGGCCGAAGTGGACATGAAGCTGGAGAAGATCGAGGTGGGCCGCAGCTACACCATCGACGACATCCACTACGAGACCGGCTCGGCGGCGATCACCCCTTCCAGCGAGCACATCCTGGACGAGTTCATCGCCTTCCTGAAGGAGAACCCTTCGGTGCGCGTGGAGATCCAGGGGCACACCGACAACGTGGGCGGACTGGACGACAACATGGCCCTGAGCAACGATCGCGCCTTCACGGTGAAGGGCTACATCGAGCAGCACGGGGTGTCCGGCGCACGGCTCGCCAGCAAGGGCTATGGCCCCACCCAACCGGTGGCCGGCAACGATACCGCCGACGGTCGGGCGCAGAACCGCCGCACGGCTTTCGTGATCACCGGGCGCTAGGCCACCCCCTGCGGGCGGCCTCGTCTCCCTAAGCGGACCGGACCGTTGGGTGGGCCGGTTACATTTACCTGCCTCTTACCAAGGAAGTCATGAAGCAATTCCTCTGCATGGCGACCATCGCGCTGGCATGGCCCCTCCAGGCCCAGATCGCCCACGGCGGGCATCCCCTGGATTGGGGAGGTGCCGCTCCGCACGGCAACCACCTCCCGGAAGTGGCCCTTCCGGCGCTGGACCGCGCGGCGCTCATCGCCAACGAGGTTCCTGCGGTGCCGGACGGGATCGCGTACGGCACGCAACGGTTCATCGCCATCGATGTGCCCACCCAGGGCGACTGGATCACCACCCCGGACGATCGCCGGATCTGCCGCCTGGTGCTGCGCAGCCCGGGCGCCGTCATGCTCAGCGTGCAGTTCGACCGGTTCGACCTTCCCGGCGATGCCGTGCTCTACCTCTACAACGAGGACCGCACCTACTTCCTGGGCGGGTTCAATGAACAGAACGAACTGCCCGATGGCACACTGGCCACCGCCGTGGTGCCCGGCGATGCGCTGGTGATCGAGCTCCAGGAACGCGATCCTTCGCCGGTGCCTTCCGACCTGCACATCGCCAGCATCACCCACGGGTACCGCGACATCTTCCACTTCGGCGATCAAGGGCTGCTGCGCGACTACGACCCCGGGTACCAGAGCGCTCCCTGCCACAACAACGTGATCTGTCCCGTGGCCTCGGCCTGGCAACAACAGAAGCGGGCGGTGGCCATGTTCCTGCGCCCCGACGGCAACGGTTGCACGGGGCAGCTGGTGAACAACGCGAACAACGACGGCACGCCCTATTTCTACGCCGCCAACCATTGCTACACGGCCAACGAGAACCAGTGGGTGTTCTACTTCAACTACGAAAGCCCCACCTGCGTCGGCAATACGGGTCCCACCACCCAGACCATCACGGGCAGCACGTTGAAGGCCAACTACTACTTCGACGATTTCCTGCTGCTCCAGCTTTCTTCCACGCCGCCCGCCGCCTACCAGCCGTTCTATGGCGGCTGGGACCGCAGCGGCAGCACGCCCACCACGGGCACGGTGATCGGGCATCCGCTCTACGACGTGAAGAAGATCACCTTCGACAACAACGCGGCCACCTCGTACTCCGTGGTGCCCTACACGGGCGCGCCGGAAACGGTGAAGTGCTGGAAGAGCTTCTGGGACAGCGGCATCGTGGAGGCCGTTTGCAGCGGCAGTGCGCTATGGGACCAGAACAAGCGCATTGTGGGCCACATGTTCGAAGGCGCGCAGACCTGCGCGAACCCGGCCTCGGTGTACACCGGCTGCGCCAAGTTCAGCGAGAGCTGGGACGGTACCAGCGCAAGCACCCGGTTGCGCGACTGGCTCGATCCAACGAACACGCACACCACCCTGGACGGCTACGACCCGTACGCCACACCCGCGCCGGGCGTGCTGGTGAAGTGCCGCGTGTTCCTGGAGGGCCCGTTCGATGGCAGCACCTTGATGAACGGCACCTTGCGCGCGAGCGGGCTGGTGCCCACCACCGAGCCGTACACCGCGCTGGGCTACACCCATGCGGGCGGGGGCGGGGGCGAGGTGACCACGGGCACGGTGTTGAGCGGCAGCGGATCGAACAGCATCGTGGATTGGGTGGTGGTGGAACTGCGCGATAAGAACAACAGCGCCACGGTCCTGGCCAGCCGCAGCGCGTTGCTGCAACGCGATGGCGACGTGGTGGACGTGAACGGCACCAGCGATGTGAGCTTCAACGTACTGCCCGACGATTACTACATCGCCATCCGGCACCGCAACCACCTCGGTGCCATGACACAGAACGCCCAGGCCTTGAGCATGACGGCCACGTTGAAGGACTTCAGCCTCGCGGCGGGGGTGGCCCTGTACGGCGGCAGTGCGGCCGTGAAGACGATCGCCACGAAGCAATGCCTGTATGCCGGCGATGCCACGCGCAACGGCCAGTTGAAGTACACCAATTCGGGCAATGACCGCGACCCCATCCTTTCGCGCATCGGCGGCGTGGTGCCCACCAACACGGTGAACGGATACTACGCCGAGGACTTCAACATGGACGGCGTGGTGAAGTACAGCGGCACGGGCAACGACCGCGACATGCTGCTGGTGAACATCGGAGGGTCCGTGCCCACGAGCACACTGGACCAGCAACTGCCCTAATCGCCTTCGGCGCGTTCACGGCGCCGGTTCCGGCGCATGCGCAGGTTCAGCAATTCCACCAGCACGCTGAAGGCCATGGCGGCATAGAGGTAGTTCTTGTTCACATGGCCGCCCAGGCCATCGATCAGCAGCACCACGCCCACGGCCACCAGGAACACCAGGGCCAGCAGTTTCACCGTGGCGTTGCGGTTCACGAAGTCGGAGATCGGCCCGCTGGCGAAGAGCATGATCAGCACGGCGAAGATCACCGCAAGGACCATCACCACCAGTTCGTTGCTCATGCCCACCGCGGTGATCACCGTGTCAAGGCTGAAGACGATGTCGACCAGCACGATCTGCAGCACGATGGCGGCGAATCCCTGGCGCTTGCGGATATCGGCCGTGTCGTCGTCGTCGCCCTTCACCAGTTGCACCACTTCGCGGCCGGCCTTCCAGATCAGGAAGAGGCCGCCAAGCGCGAGCACCAGGCCGCGGCCGGTGAACACCATGCTTCCCAGGGAGAAGAGCGGCGTGGTCATGGAGGCCATCCAGCTGATCGACAGCAACAGCAGCACGCGGGTGATCATGGCCAGGCTGAGGCCCAGCCGCTGGGCCTTGCGCTGTTCGGAGCGGGTGGGCAGTTCGCCGCTGAGGATGGAGATGACGATGATGTTGTCGATGCCCAGCACGATCTCCAGCACCGTGAGGGTGAAGAGCATCTTCAAGCCCTCGAGGGTCAGCAGCACCGAGGGGTCGAACTGACTGGCATCCATCGCGGGCGGCGAATATCGGGGGCCGGTGCGATCAACGCCACGCGACCGGGGAAGGCTCGTTCAAGATCCGGTACCCATGGATCCGCTCGTTCCGGTTCACCGGGTTCAACCAATGCACGGCCCGGTCCACCAGGCCCGGTTCGGCCACCCACATGGGTTGCAGCGGGCCCGCGTGGCGATGTACCCAGGCCATGCGTTGCGGCAGGTCCTCGTCGCCGATGAAGAACACCACATTGGGTCGATGCGCGGGGTCGTAATGGTCCAGGTCGGTGCGCAGGTCGAAGGTGGTATCGGGCACGTAGGAGAGCGACGCGTCCCACTTGCCCCAATAGAAAAGGGGGAGCTGCGGGGGCTCGTGCTCGCGGGAGTCTTCGACCACCACGCCCCTGGCCCAAGGGGCCGAGCGCAGTGCGTACAGTGCTTCGCAGCGGCTGCGCTTGGAGTAGGTGAGGGTGATCGGGAGCAACAGCGCCAGGTGCAGCGCCCAGGTGACGGCCATGCACCGGTCCCACCATGCGGGCCGCCGCTGCCAGAACGCCGAACCCGCCCGGAAGCGCTCCCATTCGGTGCAGCCGATCACGAAGAACAGCGGTACGATGGGGAAGATGAAGCGCTCCTGTTTGTTCGGGAACCAGGAATGCGCCGCCAGGAACAGGAACACGCCCGACCACATGAGCAATTGGCGGCGCCAGCCGCGAAAGAACCCGAAGAACACCGCAAGGCTCAGCGGAGGCAGGTGGATCGCCGCCAGCAGCAGCAGGTAGTTGTACCAGGGCAGCTTGCCATAGGTGGTGGCGTTGGCGAAGTTGTAACGCACGTATTCGCCCAACTCCGCGAACGGGCGCCCCCAGATGAACAGGTCGATGCCCGCCTGGAAGACCACCAACGGCAGCAGGAAGCCGATCAGGTAGGGTACGATCGCCCTGCGATTCACCGCCAGCAGCACCAGACCGGGGCCCGCGGCGAAGAAGAGGGTCTGGAACCGCACGTTCACCGCAAGACCGAGGTAGAGCCCGGCCAGCAAGGCGTTGTAGGTGTTGTGCTGCTGCTGCAACCGCACGGCCGCGTCGGTGTGCACCAGGGAACGTTCCAGCCGGAACAAGCGCGCAGCCCCCAACATCAGGAAGGGCACGCAGGTCATTTCCACCAGTTGCCGTACCGATAGGAACGGCATGAAGCAGAACAGCGCGAGCAACAGCCCCACGGTCCACGCGGTGCGTTCGGAGCCCATGCGCAGGGCCATGCGGTAGCCCACGCGCACCACCACCAGGCTCCAGAGCGCGTGCAGGATCCGCACCACCAGCATCTTGGCCTTGGGATCGGTGAGGCCCAGGGCGTCGAGCAGTTCGAAGAGCAGGAAATGGACGCCGACGTAGACGAAGCTGTGGCCGCTGGGTTCCGCATCGGGCCCCTGGTTCCACGGCAGCCACCGGTTGTAGTCGAAGCCGTCCACCCAGCTCTGGGCGGCCTCCACCACCAGGAAGTGATCGTCGTGCGCGAAATAGCCCTGGCTGAAGATGGCCGCGAGCAAGCGCACCGCGAGCGCGATCGCCGTCAAACGCCACAACGCGGGCCGTTCCTTCCACCAGGTGAGCAGGCGATCCATGGGTACGGGGTAAAGGTGGCAGCCTTTTGCCGATGTCACGTCAACGCAAGGGCTACTTTCGAACGGGAATGGAGCGGGTACGCATAAGGGCATTGATCGTCATCCTGTTATGGGGCGTGATCGTGCGTGCCCAAACACCGGTGCTGGTGCTCACCTCCGCCACCGATCCCGTTGCGGCGATCAGCGAGGTGCGGGCCCTGGGTTCCCCCGACCTGCACATCGCGGTGGTGGTGGCGCCGGGTTGCTATGTGGGTTGGATCAACGGCCCCATCGCGATCGCGCGGAGCGGTGCGCGCATCCTGGATCGTGCGCCCACGCCGGCCGAACGCGCCGCCTTGCCGAAGGCGCAGCGCATCGGCGCGGTGTACCTGGAACGCCTGCTCGCGGGCG
>CAZFAW010000033.1:0-13023 GCA_964517015.1 uncultured Chryseobacterium sp. | reverse complement strand
CCACGTACAGGCTCACATCCACATGCCGCATGAGCACGACGAATTCGCTCACCAGCCCCATGGGCGAGGCATCGACCACGATCTGATCGTACCGTGCACGCAGGTCCTTGAAGAGTTCGGAGAGGCGCGGTTGCTCCACGAGCTCGAGGGGGTTGGGCGGGAGCGGGCCCGCAGTGATGATGTCGAGACCGGGGACATCGCTGCGTCGCACCACCTCGTCCAGGCTGCATTCGCCGATCAGGTAGGTGCTCAGGCCGGGGCCATCGGGCAGTTTGAGGTACTCCGATACGCGCGGCCGGCGCATGTCCGCATCGATCAGGATCGTGCGCTTGCCGCTCATGGCCATCACCGTGGAGAGGTTTATGGCGCAGAAGGTCTTGCCCTCGCCGCTGCTGCTGCTGGTGAAACCGATGGCCTGCTTGCTCTTTCCCGGGTTGAGGTACTGCAGGTTGATCCGCGTGGTGCGGAAGCTCTCGGCCAGCAGGCTCTTGGGTTCGTCCGGGGTGACGCGTACGCGCTTGCTCGAGGGTATGGTGCTGAGGATCGGGATGGGGCTCAAACGCTTGAGCTCATCGATGTCCGCGATGCGGTCGTTGAAGAAATCGCGCCCGATGATGAAGATCGCGGGCAGCAACAACCCCAGCAACAAGGCGCCGCCGAACACGGTCTTCTTGTCCGGCGCGATGGGCGAAAAGCTCGCCTGGCGTGCTTCGTCCACGACCACCTTGTCCACCTGATCGCTGTTCACCGCGATCTGCGCCTCGTAGGATTTCTCCATGAGGTAGTTGTGGATGCTCTCGGTGAGCTCGTAGTTCCGCAGGGAGATCCTTCGGCGGGTATCCTGCCCGGGCAGGGCATAGAGCTGGCCACGCAACTGGCCGATCCGCTGCTGCACGCTGGCCAGTTCGTTCTGGGTTTGCTTCACCAGTGCCTGCGCGCTCTGCACGATCTGGTCGCGTTCGGTCTGCACCTTGCGCCGCAAGGCGATGGTGGGTGCGGTGGCGATGCGCTCGTTGATCTCCTTTCCACGCAGTTCGGTCACATCCTTGTTGAACTGGTCGATCAGCGTGTTGAGGCTGGGCGCATCGATCCCTGAGGCCGCAATGGTTGTCGGGGTACCGCCGGTCTCGAAGCTCATGGTGCTCACCAGGCCGGTAAGGCTGGCCAGCTGGCTCTTGATCTTGCTCTCCTGGTCCTGCTGCCGGAAAAGCTCCTGGTTCAGGGCGCTGCTCTGTGTGCCGGCATCGCCCATCTGCCCACCAGCCTGTGCGATCTGCAGTTCGCCCTGGGCCTGGGCGAGCGACTTTCCGCTCTCGCCAAGGGCCTCATCGATGAAGGCGATGGTGCGCTCCCCCTTCTTGTTGTGCTTCTCCTGTTCACCTGCGATGTAGGTGCGCATGAGCATGTTCACGTAGTCCTTCTCCTTTTGCACCACTTCGCCGGAAGTGGAGATGGTGATGATGTTGCTCTCGTCGCCCTGCTCCTCCACCATGGTCTTGTTGCGGTAATAGGTGGCCAGGCCTTCGGGGCTGAAGACGGTGAAATAGTACGAGGTGCCCTTCACGAACCCTTTGGCCGTGTCCAACGTCAGGGTGAAGCTGAGGTGTTCGCTCTTGAACGGTTCACCCGAACGGCCTTCCTGATCGATGGCGAACTGGGCCACGAATCCGTCCAGACCGCGGCCGGTGGCGGGATCGAACATGCGCGCGTTCTTGGCCTTGCCCTTCACGCGGTAGGTACCGGGTTCCGCGCCGGGAACCACCTGGAGCGGCACATCGATCACTGCGGGCGAGGCGGCCAGGGCCACTTTGAACGGCCGGTACACGTAGGCCTCGGTACGCAGGAAGTTCTTCTCCTCGTAGTAGGCGATGCGGAAGTCGAGGCTGTCGATCGTACGGCGCACATTGGCGTAGCTGGTGAGCACGCTGATCATGTCCTGCAGTTCGCCGCTGCTGCTCAGGTACGAGGTGCCCTTGATGAACTCCTCGTTGCTGGCGCCGAAACTGTTACGCTTCTTCTCGCTCATGAGCATGACCCCGCTCACGGCCCATTCCTTGGGCGTGGTCTTCACGTGGAACACCGCCCAGCCAAGGGCCAGCGACACGGTGATGGCGAACACCCACCACTTGCGCAGCAGCTTCTGCAGCAGCCCGCGCAGGTCGATGCTCTCCTGTTTGTTGTCCGCGCTCATTGGTTGTTGAGGTAGTTCAGCACGAGCACGGCCGTGGTCACCGTGGTGAGCAGGATGGCCAGGAGATCGAGGTTCAACCGGCCCGGGCGCGCTTTGAGGGTGGGCACGTACACCACATCGTTGGGGAGCAGGTAGTAGTACTCGCTGCTCAGCACGTCCAGTTCGCCCAGGTCGATGTACAGCGCCTGCGTTCCCTTGTCGCTCTGGCGCATGAGGGTGACGTGCCGCTTGTCGGCGAACTCGTTGGCGCCGCCGGCCAGGGCGAGCGCCTCCAGCAGGTTGATCTGGTTGTTGTACACCGTGTAGGCACCGGGGCGTTGTACATCGCCGATCACGCTCACTCGGAAGCTCACCATCTTCAGGATCACCGTGGCGTTGGTGAAGTACTCGTTGATCTTGCGTTGCACCAGGTCCTGCGCCTCGGCCAGGGTGAGGCCTTGCACCTTCATTTTGCCCACTGTGGGCAACTGGATCTGGCCGTTCTTGTCGATGTTGAATCCGTTCACGTAGAGGCCGGGTTCGCTGATGGCCACGTTGCCCGCGCCGCTCTCCACGTTGAAGAAGCGGGAGGTCTGCTCATCGAGGCCCAGTACACGGATGCTCAGCACATCGTTCACCTGGAGGCGGTACTCGAACTTGTTGTTCTCGAACAACTTCGCCGTGTTGCTCAACGCACGGTCCTGCAGGTAATTGATGTCCTTGCGGCCGATGCACGACGCCCCCAGCACGGCCAGGGCGAACAGGCCGATGATCATCCTCATCCTCTTCATCTCGTGTTTGTTTTGGTCGCCGCGGCGTCCGGTGGAGCGTTCCGGGAGCGTGGACGGTCGGTGTTCGGCCATTTCCATTCGGCGCGGCCAAAGATAGGCCGGGGTGCCGCCCCGGTACGGGAACGGCAAAGCAGCTACCAACCGCCGATCGGTCAAAAATCGACGGACCGTCCGCTCGCGTGCACCACCTTCAACCATACACCGACCAGCAGTACCGCACCCGCCTGATGCAGGACCCCGAGCGCCAACGGCACCTGGCCCAGCAGGGTGAACACCCCCAGCGCGAACTGCAAGAGCACGACCGGCACGGCAAAGGCCAGTTCCCTGCCCCACGGGGCCTTGCGCTGCGACCACCGCACGAACAGCACGGCCAGTGCCACGACCCAGGCCATGTAGCGGTGCACGAATTGCACCCCATCGCGGTGATCGGTGAAGTCCTTGGTCCAGGAACCGAACGCGCGCACGTTCTCAGGCATGAATTCGCCGTTCATGAGCGGCCAGGTGTTGTAGATCAGTCCCCCATCGAGCCCTGCGGTGAATGCCCCCCAGACCACCTGGAGCAGGATCGCGCCGAGTACCAGCCGGACCCGTACGCCGCGAACATCCAAAGCCCGGAAAGAGCGGCGGCCTGCCATCAGATCGAACACCGTCCAGAGCACGATGGACAGCACGGTCAACGCCGCACAGAGGTGGATCGCCAGTCGGTAGTGGCTCACGTCCACGCGCTCCTCCAGCCCGCTGGCCACCATGAACCAGCCCAACGCACCCACAAGGCCGCCAGCCACGAGGATCGCCCAGGCACGGCGCAGAAGCCAGCCCTTCAACCAGCCTTTGCGCAGGAACAGAAGGAAGGGAACAGCGAACACAAGGCCCATGAGCCTGCCCCAATTGCGGTGCAGGTACTCCCAAAAGAAGATCCGCTTGAACCCGGCCAGGTCCATGTCGCTGTTCACGATCGCGAATTCGGGAATGGCCTTGTATTTCTCGAACGCCTCGTTCCACTCCTCCCCGTTCATGGGTGGTAGTGCGCCCATGATGGGCTTCCATTCGGTGATGCTGAGCCCGCTATCGGTGAGGCGGGTGATGCCCCCGATGGCCACCATGCACACGATCATGGTGCACCCCGTGATCAACCAGGCCAGAACGGCCCGCCTGCCGGGTGCCTCTGTGGAAGCGTTCATGGGATCGCGGGCACGAAGGAACGCCATGGCCGCCAGAGCAGCCCCCACATGGAACAACGAAGGGCCTTACGGCCCCTCGAACCATGGCGCACCGGTCGGATCACATGCGCACGATCCGCGACAGCAGGCCGAGCAGCCCGGGCACCACCAGATCACGCACGCTCGTGCTCACGTCCGCGTTCTTCGAGCCCTCTTCGGCAGCGGATCGCGAGGCATGAACGCCGGCATTGCCCTCCTTCACCTGCTTGGTGATGTCCACGGCCAGCACCTTGTACGCCCCGTCGTTCGCCTTCTGCACCGCCTCGATCATTTGCTCGTCGCTCACCTTCCCTTCGTCGTAGGTCACGATCGCATGGTCGCCATCGGCGGTCTGGAACTTGATCTCCGTTCCTGCGATCCCGGGCAGCGTGGCCAGCGCTTTCTTGATCGCGCCCCCGCACATCATTTCGCAGGTCATGCCCTCGATCTTCAGATCGGCGATGGACACCGGCGTACCCTCGCTGATGGTGACCTCCTTCACCGTGCGAGCCACGGAGGTGGCCAGGGTCCCGGCCTCTTGCGGCGCCTGGCCACAAGCCAGCGCGGTGAGCAGTGTTGCAAGAGCGAAGGGCTTCAGGGTGTTCATGAGGAAGGGCTTATCGTGCATGGGACGCTGAAGGGAACGAACTTGTTACAAAAGTAGTGTGCGGCTGGCCCGGTACCTTCGTCCACCCGATCCGAAATGTCCCGTCCACCACTTGCCCGAGCCTGGCCCCTCCTGCTGGTGCTCGCCCTGATCTGGGGCAGTTCGTTCATTCTCATGAAACATGGGCTGTTCGATCACGGACGTGCGGTCCTCACCCCGGCGCAAATGGCTTCCACAAGGCTTTTCATCGCCTGGCTGGTCTTGCTGCCTTGGGCCGTGAAGCACCGCGCACTGATCCCCCGGCATTGGAAGGCGCTCGGCGCTTCGGGCTTGTTCGGCAACGGGATCCCGGCGTACCTGTTCGGGTTGGCCCAAAGCCGCGTGGGCAGTGCGTTGGCGGGCATGATCAACAGCCTTACGCCATTGTTCGTGCTGGCCCTTGGGGCATTGTTCTTCCGGGTGCGCCTGCGCGGCGTGCATGTGATCGGCGTGGGCCTTGGCCTTGCGGGTGCCGCCGGCCTGATCCTGCTCGGCAACCGGGTGGACGGAGCGCCGCCTTTGTTCGCCGGTGCGGCCGTGATGGCCACGATCTGCTATGGGCTTAGCGCGAACGTGGTGAAACACCACCTGCCTGGGCTTCCAGCAGAAGGCATTTCCGCGTTGGCCTTGAGCTTCGTGGGGCTGCCCGCGCTGGTTTTGGTCCTGCTCACCGATGTACCCGGGGCCTTGTTGAACGATCCCGCCGCCGCGAAAGCGGTGGGCTTCATCGCCTTGCTCGCCGTTCTGAGTTCCGCGCTCGCCCTGGTGCTCTGGAACCGACTGATCCAACTCACCTCTGCGCTGGCCGCTTCCATGGTGACCTATTTGATGCCGGTGGTGGCCATCGGGTGGGGCTTGATCGATGGCGAGCAGGTCACCTGGGGACACGCCCTGGCCATTGCCGTGGTGCTGCTGGGCGTGCTGTTGGTGAACCTGGCCGACCGGCGTACGGCTTGAAGGAGCATCTTTGGCGCGATGTACCTGGGGCAGAAAGTAGTGGTGGTATTGCCGGCGTACCGTGCGGCATTGACCCTGGAACAGACGCATAGCGAGATCCCCTTCGACATCGTGGATGAGGTGGTGCTCGTGGACGACAAGAGCCCGGACAACACGGTGGAGGTGGCCCGCGCCATGGGGTTGAAGCACATCATCGTGCACGAACGCAACACCGGTTACGGGGGCAACCAGAAGAGCTGCTACGACAAGGCGAGGGAGCTCGGGGCTGACATCGTGGTGATGCTCCATCCGGACTACCAGTACACACCGAAGCTGCTCACCAGCATGATCGCGTTGATCGGCAACGGCGTGTACCCGGTGGTATTCGGTTCGCGGATCCTCGGTGGCGGCGCGTTGAAAGGCGGCATGCCTGTGTACAAGTACATCTTCAACCGGGCGCTCACCCTGGGGCAGAACCTGCTTTTGGGCGAAAAGCTCAGCGAATACCACACGGGCTATCGGGCGTTCCATCGAACGGTGCTGGAAGCGTGCCCGTACCATCGCTGCTCCGACGATTTCGTGTTCGACAACCAGATGATCGCCCAGATCTTCTGGCACGGGTTCCGGATCGCCGAGATCACCTGCCCCACCAAGTATTTCGATGAAGCGAGCAGCATCAACTTCTCCCGGAGCATGAAGTACGGCATGGGCGTGGTGCATACGAGCCTCCGGTATTTCCTGGCCCGCGCGGGCCTGGTGCGGTGGCGGCTGCTGGGCGACTAGCGGCTACTTTTAGCCTGCAATGGCCGCAATGACCTCGCACGGTCGGATCATCGACATGGGTCGCTGGGAACCCCAGCTGCCCGAGTTGACCGCCCGCTACCGCAACGCGCTGCCCTTCCCGCACATCGCATTGGAAGATCTGCTGGAATCGGAGGCGGCGAAAGCGGCCATGCACGCCTTCCCGAAGGTGAAGGACCAGGGCTGGATCCACTACGTGCACGTGAACGAGAAGAAGCACGGGCTGAACAAAATGGACCGCCTCCCACCCTACCTGCGGTCGGTGATCCAGGAACTGAACAGCGACCAGTTCGTGAAGTGGCTCGAGCGGCTCACCGGGATCGAAGGCCTCCGAGCGGACGACATGCTCGAAGGCGGCGGTCTGCACCAGAGCCAGCGCGGCGGTTTCCTGAACATCCATGCCGACTTCACCGTGCACCCGCACAAACCCAATTGGAAGCGGCGCGTGAACGTGCTGGTCTACCTGAACGAAGGTTGGGATCCCGCATGGGGCGGCGATCTCGAATTGTGGGAACGCGACATGAGCAGGTGCGCGCAACGGATCGCGCCCCTCTTCAATCGCTGCGTGATCTTCAACACCGACGACGACAGCTACCACGGTCTGCCCGATCCCATCCGTTGCCCCGAGAACGAGACCCGGAAGAGCATCGCCCTGTACTACTTCACCGTGGAGGAACGCACGCCCAGGCTCCGCACCACGAACTACAAGGCACGGCCCACCGATGGGGCCAGGCGTATCGCCATCTGGCTCGACAAGCAGGCCATTGCCGGCTACACGCGCATAAAACGCACCTTCGGGCTCAACGATGACTTGATCAGCAAGGTGCTGAACTTCCTCGGTCGCAAGCGCTCCTGATGAAGGCACGACGCCCGGAACTCCTCATCGTGCTGGCCGGACTGCTCTTGTTCGTTCCCGGCCTGGGCGCCGTGCATCTGTTCGACTGGGACGAGATCAACTTCGCCGAGATCGGTCGAGAGATGATCGTGTCGGGCGACTACTTCCGCCCACAGGTGGATTTCGAACCGTTCTGGGAGAAGCCGCCCCTGTTCATGTGGATGCAAGTGGCCTGCATGAAGGCCTTCGGCGTGGGCGAATTCGCCGCCCGCCTTCCGAACGCGTTGTGCGGGATCGTCACCCTTCTCGTGCTCTTCCGGATCGGGTCACGCCTGCGTGATCGTACGTTCGGGTGGCTGTGGGTGCTCGCCTACACGGGCTCGATCCTCCCGCACCTCTACTTCCGCAGTGGCATCATCGATCCCTGGTTCAACCTCTTCATCTTCCTGTCCTTGCACGCATGGATCCTGCTCGGCTGGGGAAGGGACGACCGACCGACGGGCTGGCCCGGTGCGGGTACCGCGCGGTATGCCCTCCTGCTGGGAGCGTTCCTCGGGCTCGGCATGCTGACGAAAGGCCCGGTGGCCCTGCTGATCCTCGGCCTCACCGCCGGGGTCCATTGGATCATGCAGCGCTTCCGGATACCCATCCGGCTGGCGCACGCGCTGATCGGGCTGCTCACCATGGTCGCGGTCTCCTTCCTGTGGTTCGGGACGGACTGGTTGATGAACGGCTCGTGGTTCCTGGACACGTTCGTGAAATACCAGATCCGGCTCTTCAGCACACCCGACGCGGGGCATGGGGGCTTTCCCGGGTACCATGTCGCGGTCCTGCTACTGGGCTGCTTCCCCGCTTCGCTCTTCGCGATACAGGAATGGCTTGCACCTGGCGAAGCCAGCGCGGAACAGCGCGACTATCGTCGTTGGATGTCAATCCTCTTCTTCGTCGTGCTCATCCTGTTCAGCATCGTGAAAAGCAAGATCGTGCACTACAGCAGCATGTGCTACTTCCCCCTTACCCATCTGGCCGCAGTGCGCATGCATCGCATCTGGAGCCGGCGCGAGGGTTTCGGTTGGACGCGCTTCGCCGTGGGCGCTCTCGGCACCCTGATCGCCGTGGTCGTGATCGCGTTGCCCTTCGTGGCCCTGCATCCGGAGGCTGTAAGGCCCCTGCTGGCGGCAGACCCTTTCGCCCAAGGCAATCTGGACGCCGCTGTGCACTGGAGCGGTTTGGAGGCCAGCGCCGGAGCATGGTTGCTGCTGGCGCTCGTGGCCGCACATGTGTTCCATTCCCGCGGGAGACCGAGGGAGAGCCTGGTGGCCGTGTTCGGCGGAACCGCCCTGTTCGTCACTTTCACCCTGTACTTCTTCATCAACAACATCGAAGCGTACAGCCAGCGTGCCGCCATCCGGTTCTTCGAGGGCCACGCCGGTGAGCGCTGCTGGGTGGCCACCTGGAATTACCGCAGCTATGCGCCGTGGTTCTATGCGCGCACCACCGAAGCCGTTCCCGCGAACGAGGTGCTGGCCACCGGACCGATCGACCGGCCCGTGCATCTTTCCTGCAAGGTGACCGCGGAGGAGGAAGTGCGCGCATTGGGCACGTTCCACGAGACCGGCAGGGCCAACGGTTTCGTTTTCTGGCGTCGCGATCCAGAACCCCGATCCGGACCATGGAACTGAGCTGGCTGATCGATCATCTCGGCGAACAGCGCGATGCGCCGCACGCGAGCGTGGTACCCCCCCTGGTGCGCAGCAGTTCGTTCTCCTTCCCCACGGTAGCTGCGTTCCGGGAAGGGTTGCAACATGAATTCGATGCGCCCTTCTATTCGCGCGGCCACAACCCCACGGTGGCGATCCTACGCCAGAAGCTCGCCGCACTCGATGGCGCGGAGGATGCCCTGGTGCTGAGCAGCGGCGCCGGCGCCATGGCCGCTGCGGTGATCTCCCTCACCAGGTCCGGCGACCATGTGGTGTGCGTTCAGAAACCCTACACATGGACCCGGAAACTGCTTACCGATCTGCTGGCGCGCTTCCACGTGGAGCACACCTTCGTGGACGGTACGGATCCCGAGAACTACCGCAGGGCTTGCAGACCGAACACGCGCCTCTTCATCCTCGAAAGCCCGAATTCGCTCACGTTCGAGCTCACGGACATCGCGGCCGTCTGCAGCATCGCCCGCGAAAAAGGCATCCTGACCGTTTGCGACAATAGCCATAGCGGGCCGCTGTTCCAACGCACGATGGACATGGGCGTGGACCTGAACATGTACACGGCGAGCAAGTACATCAATGGGCATGCGGACGTGGTCGCGGGCGTGATAACCGGAAGGAGATCGCTCGTGCGCCGGATCATGGAGCAGGAGTACATGACCATCGGAGCCGTGGTATCTCCCGACGATGCATGGTTGATGCTGCGCAGCCTGCGCACCCTGCCGCTGCGCATGGAGCGATCGGCCGAAAGCGCGGGGAAAGTGGCGGCGTTCCTCGGCGCGCATCCACGGGTAAGGCAGGTGCTCTGGCCCTTCGCTCCCGACCATCCGCAACATGCGCTGGCCAGGCGGCAGATGGCACGCTGCGGGGCGCTCATGTCCATCCGGCTCCACGCGCCGGACATCACCGGCGTGGAGCGCTTCTGCGATGCGCTCGAGTACTTCCTCATGGCTGTTTCATGGGGTGGTTATGAATCGCTCGCCCTGCCCACCTGCGCGTTCATGGGGCCCGGTCTTCCACCGACCGATCTGCCCTGGGACCTTGTTCGGATCTACATCGGACTGGAAGACCCCGACGCATTGATCGCCGACCTTGATCGCGCGCTCGCGAGGATCTGAAACGAACAACGCCCCGGCGGGTGGTCCCGCCAGGGCGTTGCTTCATTGATCGGCCGCGCCCTAGAACGCGGCCCGTAGTGCGATGCTGAAGTTGCGACCGGGCGCGCTGATCCCCGAGGCGAACGTGCGATAGTTCACGTCCCCGATGTTCTCCAGCGCTGCGCGAACGGAGAAGTTCCGGGTGATCGCATAGCTCGCCTGCACGTTCAATGTGCACCAGGCCGGCATGCCCTCGGGCGTTGCGTATTGCAGGTTGTCCTCGCCCAACTGGTTGTAATCGCGAAGGCGTTTCCAACCGTTGTACAGCGCGTAGAACTCCGCTTCCAACGCCTTGGTTCGGAACTGAAGCCCCGTGCGTCCGAACACCGGCGGCACATGGTCCAGGGGATAGTCGGTGGAGTCGGTCTTGATCCGGCCGAAGGTCCAGGTGAGCGCGCTGCGCAAGGTGAAGTGCTCGTTGAACATGGCCACAGCCTCCGCCGAGGTGCCGTAGACATAGGCTTCTGCCTTGTTCACCAGCGCGGTCACGCGGCTCATGGTGCCATCGTAGTCCACGCTATCACTGCCGTTCAACTGGAAGTCGTCCAGCGAAAGGGCATTGTTCAACAACGTATAGAAGCCGTTCATGTCGATCGTGAACTGGCGATCGATGGTCTTGGAGATCCCGAACTCGAAGTTGGTCGAGGTCTCCGGCTCGAGATCGGGGTTCGGCACCACCACGAGGCCGGGTGCGGAGTCGAACACCTTGCCCATATCATCCACATTGGGGGCACGGAAGCCCGTACTGGCCAGGGCGCTCAGACGCCACTCCCGCCCCGGCATGTACATGATGCCGGCCTTCCAGCTCAGGGCGGTGTTGTTCTGCTCGTAAGTCCCGTTCAGGAACTGGTAGTCCAGTGAGTCATCGAACGTGGCCTCGAGCCCGACGTGGGTGAAGCGCAGGCCATCGCTCACCACCCAGTGCTCGTTGAGTTCCATGGTGTGCGCGAAATAGGCCGCGTAGGTATCCATGGTGCTTCCGCCGTTCGGATAACGTGTGGTCCGGTAGGTCTCCTCACCGGTGACGATGTTCTCGCGGTAGGCCTCGCTCTGCACATCGTTCAGCCCCACCTCCAGTCCATAGCGGAATTCGTGCTGCCCGGATCGCTTCTCCAGGTCCGCGTTCAACCCGACCACTCCCACCGTTTCGATGTTGTGGCCCAGCCGGCTGGCGCCGAAACCGCGGCTGTGGCGGCTCTGTTCGATGGACTGGTAGCTTGGGGTGATCCGCGCGGTATGGAAGAAGCCCTTCTCGCGCTCCAACTCCAGGGTATAGGCCACGAGCATGCGCTTCTGTGGCCCGTAGTACCATTCGGCCTGGGCCGGTATGTAGTTGCCGACGCTATCCAACGAATATTCGCTCAAACGATCGTACCGGGGAACATCGGTGCTGGTGCTCAATTGGAAGTTCAATTGATGAACGGTGTGTTCGCCGGTCTTCATGCGCAGCTTCTCCAGGAGGTCGAGCTGATCGTAAGCGGTACCCAGTTGGATGTTGCTATCGTCGTTCAACTCGACCTCATCGGTCCCATCATCGGCCGTTACCACCGAGAACGGTCGCCGCCCGAAGTCCTCATAGAACGGGTTGCGTGTGCTTCCCTGCCGCAGATCGCCGAAGGTGCTCGCCGTGATGGAGGTGTAACTGGCCAGGCGGGCGCCACGCAGTTCGATCCCGGCATGTGCCGTGACCTCGTTGTTGGCCGTGGAAGTGCGCACCATGGCCTCACCACCAACGTTCCCGATCCCGTTGTTCCTGAACGACGGCGTTCGGGTGATCATGTTGATCACGCCGCCCAACGCATCGCTACCGTAGGCCACCGAGGCAGGCCCGCTTACCACCTCCACGCGATCCAGGGCGTTCTGGTCCACGGTAATGATATCCTGCAGGTGACCCGCCCGATAGATGGCGTTGTTCATGCGCACGCCATCCACTACGAGCAAGACCCGGTTGGCCTCGAACCCCCGGATCACAGGGCTTCCGCCACCCAACTGGCTTTTCTGTACGAAGAGCGATCCGGAGTTCTGCAACAGATCGCCCGTGTTCTGGCCGCCCGTTGAACGAATGTCCCTAGCGCTGAGCACGGTGATCCGTTCCGGGACATCGCGACGCGGCTCCTCGAAGCGGTTGCCGCTCACCACGAATTCGTCCAATGTGTAGGCACGCTCGGCGAGCAGCAAGGGGCCGGTGAGCGAGGCCAGTTCAGTGTATCCGATGGTAACAGGGAGGTAGCTCACGTGCGAAACGGTCACCTGGCGACAGGCCTTCAGGGCCGCGATGTCGACCTGCCCCGCAGCGTTCGTGAGCAGATCGGTGCTGGATGTGTCGCAGGAAAGCGCCGCGCCCTCGATGGGGCGAAGCGTGGCCTGATCGGCCAGTGTGATGGTCTGTGCGTTCAACAGGTTGATCAACCCGAACGCGCCCGCCATCAAGGCGAGGTTCCGTACTGACATGGGAATGGGTTATTGGTCCGGCACTAGGAGGGTCACCGCCGCTGGAAGCGGCAGGAGCCGGCGGTCCCCTGCCGTGGAAGGGATCCGCGCACCCGATGCGCAAGGGTCAGGCCTTCGCTCGTGGCGGAGGAGCCTCCGGATCGCGCGGCCGCACGAAGGCGCCATTGCGATCGGTGATCCATGTGCGCTCCATGCCCGGGACAGCAGGCCATGCCGCCTCGCTCCCATTGTCAGGACAACCGGCGAGCAACAGCAGTGGGTCCGGCAGAGGGCGCGTGGGCTTCCCATGGGTGGTCTGCTCCAAGACCCACATGATCCACGATTC
>CAZFAW010000032.1:7380-13100 GCA_964517015.1 uncultured Chryseobacterium sp. | reverse complement strand
ACCTCCAGGCTATGTGGACAACGACCTCGACTGCGACGACAACGATGCCAACAGCGCGCCCACCGAATGGTGCGTGGACGTGGACAGCGATGGGCACGGCGATCCCACCAATACCATCTGGGCGTGCGACCAACCGCTGGGCACCGTGCCGGTGGGCGGCGCCTGCGACGATTGCAACGACGATGATGCCGCCATATATCCCGGTGCCCCCTGCGACGACGCGAACGCATGCACAGTGAACGATGTACTGGACGGCACGTGTTCCTGCGCGGGCACATTCCAGGATTCCGATGCAGACGGCATTTGCGATGCGGAGGACGATTGCCCCACCGTGCCGGGCGGGTTCGGTTCCGCATGCGATGATGGCAATGCCTGCACGATCAACGATGTGCTACAAAGCGATTGTTCCTGCTTGGGCACGTTCCAGGATACCGACGCCGATGGGATCTGCGATGTGCAGGACGATTGCCCCACCGTGCCCGGTCAAGTGGGTTCGCCCTGCAACGATGGCGACTCCCAGACCACCAACGACGTGCTGCAAGCCGATTGTTCCTGCCTGGGTGTGCCGTGCACGGACGTGACCTTCGAACTGATCACCGACGCCAACGGCAGCGAAACGATCTGGCAGGTGCTGGACGCGACCACCTTGAACGTGGAGATGAACGGATCGAACTACCCGAACAATTCCGCCTGCATCGAAGAGCCGGGCTGCCTGCACGATGGCACGCACGTGTTGAACGTCTTCGACCTTGGATCGGGCTTCAGCGGTGGGTACCTCCTGCGCCAAGGCGAGAACGGGCGCATCGTGCACAACAGCCTCGGCTTCTCAGGAACACTGGCACAGCTGGGCACGAACGGGCAGTTCGACATGCCCGTGGGCACCGATCACCTGATCGACAGCCGTTGCGATGCGAACGGGCTGGAGAACACCGATAACCTCATCGCCGCATCGAACCCGGCGGTGGCTGCGCGCGAAGTGCCCGGAGGCTGGTCCGCGCAGGAAAACGATTCCGGCTACGAGTTCTGGATCTTCGACCCGGACGGCGGCTACAGCAAGACCGTGTACCGCAGCCTGCAGGTGAGCGACGGGGGTGTGGCCGGACAGAACAACCGCGCGCGTACCCTGTTCCTGAACCATCCCGCCTTTACGTCGAACCCCGTTCCCCTGGGCGTGGAACTGAACGTGCGCGTGCGCAGCTACGTCGATGGCGCGATCTCGGACTATGGCCCGGCGTGCCGCCTGCTGGTGAACGGCAACACCGCAGCCTACTGGCCCAGCCACCTGGTGGACGATCCCGGCGATCCGCTCCACTCATGCAACCGCACGGCCATCTACGACGCCGCCAACGCCACCAACCGTATCTATGCCGTGAGCCTTACCGGTGGCGCCAACTACAAGTTCTTCTGGGAGAAAGTTGGAGGAAGCCCTGTCGACACGTTCACCGTGGCACGATCCAGCGGCAGCAACACGAACAACCGCTACATGGCCCTGAGCAAGGCCAACTCGCCCTCGTGGATGGGCAACTGGCCCACGGCGCAACCCGATCCCCAAGTGGGCGAAGTATGGTCCGTTCGGGTGGCCGCCAAGCGGTTCGGTACCAACACGTGGAGCGCATTCGGGCCCTGTTGCACGATCACCTTCGTGCAAACCCAACTGGCCGTGGTGGAAGGCGGCGAACTGGCGCCGGCGCTCATGGAACTCTGGCCCAACCCGAACCAGGACCGCCTGGTGCACCTTTCCTTCAGTGGATCGGCCGCCCCCGGCGGTACCGTGCGGGTGGACTTCACCGATGCCATGGGCCGCGTGGCCCTCGCGCGTGCCGTGGTGCTCGACACGGGTGAAGCAGCCACCACGCTCGACCTGTCGCATCTGGCTCCCGGCCTCTACACCGTGCGGGCTGCCGTGGGTGCGCACCATTTCGTGGAGCGGCTGGTGGTGGAGTGAAGGCGGAACAGCTCGTGCGCGGGGCGAAGGACGGTTGTCCTTCGCCCCGTGCCATTTCCAACGTATGCTCCTTGGCCGGGGGCGGTGTGTTCAAGCCCTCGAGCTGCGGATCCGTGGGGTTCAGGCGAAAGGGTTCGGATGCGAGACCAACGCCCGCGCGACAGGGAAGCGTCCCCACGGTGCGCTCCGATGCCAGTGCGAGCAACTTCGCCAGCGATCTTCGTCTACCGGACATGCTGCGACCCGGATGCGTGCTGTTGTTCGTCGTGCTGCTCACCCCGTATGCCCGCCCCCAACCCCCCTGGTTGCAGGCCTACGCGAGTACGACCCCCTCGTATTGCTGCACCTACGGAAGTGTACGGGAAGCGGCGAACGGCGATCTGTTATTGGTGACCCGGCAAGGGATCCAGGGCACCGGCGACCGCTTCGTGCGCTTTCAACGTCTGACGGCCGATGGCGCACCGATCGTGCAACAAGACCTGGTACGGCCGTCCGCCGTCGGGCAATGGGAGATCTTCGATGTGCTCGAACTGCCGGACAATACCGTGCTGGCCGTCGGCTGGTACGGCTTCCAATCCATCGTCATGCGCTTCACCTCCGGTGGCGATCTGCTATCGGCGCTCCGATATTCCATGGGATCCCTCTCCACGATCCGAACGGCGGAGCTGCTCAACGATTCGACCGTGTTGCTTTCGGGCGACGTCCATACCAGCGGGCAACAGGACATGGTGCTGCTCACCACAACGTTCTCCGGGGCCCTGATCGATGCGCAGCAATGGCGGATCGATGGCCACAACAGCATGTCGGTGTCAGCCGCACGTTGCTCAAATGGCGATCATGTGATCGCCTTGGTCTCTGAAGACACCCTCGGTGGCATTTCGCTCCCTGCGCGCAATCTCGCTTTGATGCGCACGGATAGCCTTGGCACCGAGCTCTGGTCGCATCGGTTGCTCATGGGCGGCCAATGGTCCTGGCTGCGTGAAGTGGTCGAATTGCCGGATGGCGACCTGCTGCTATCGGGCAGCCACCTCAGCAACGATGACGTCACGTTACCGTTCCTGGTAAGGACCGATCCTTCCGGGCTACCGCGCTGGGGTGCGGTGTACTTCAGGCCCGACCTTCCGAGCATGGACCTCTCCACACTGACAACCACCGTGCAGAACGAGCACGTCGTGTTCGCATTGTCGTTCCCGGGGGCCACATATGGAATGATGGTGGTCGATACCAGTGGAGCACCCATTGCCGCCCACGCTGGCAACCAGGGCACACCATGCAACATGACCACCACCTCCAATGGCGATGTGGCACTGTACCTCTTCGTCGATGGTCCATTGGGATCCCCGGTGCCCGCCATCCACCGGACCGCCGATGCCGCGCTCCCACAATGCTCCGCACCGTTCCCCCTGCAAACGACCGCCCTGGGGGCAGCAGCCTTTGGTTCTGCGATCGTTTCGCCCATTGCTCCAGCCGTGGTGGACGTTACCGGGGATCTCCTCCCACAGCCTGTTCCGCTCACCGTGATCGAACCGTGCATCACCATGGGCACGCTCGAACAGGCACGATCCGTCTTGCGCATTTGGCCGCAACCTGCAGCGGGCATCGTGTACGTGGAAGCGCCGTCCGCCATCCGTTCGTTGGCCCTTGTCGATGCCACAGGCCGCACCGTGCAAGTACCGGTAAGCATCGATCGCGACCGTGCCGAACTGGACCTTCACACGCTCCAGAAGGGCCATTATCTCGTACTGACGCTCACCGATGTCGGACGGTATGCCCGGCACGTGATCGTTGGGGATTGAACGCACGCCCGGGTTCCCCGTCGTGTGTATCCCCGCGTTCGGCATCTTCGCACCATGCGATCCCGACCCCGTTCGGCCTTCATGCACATGATGGCCTTTGTGCTGCCGATCACGTTCACCACCTCTTCGCACGCACAGCGCACGCCCTTCACCTTCACGGATATGCTGATGCTCGACCGGATCAACGGGTTGACCGTGGATCGCAACGGGCACTACGCCGTGTTCAATGTGCGCGCCACCGACATGGAGCGCAACAAGGGCGTGCAGTCGCTCTGGCTGAAGGACCTCACCGCATTGGACAAGGCGGAAGTGCGCCTGCCCGTGAGCGACAGCGGCGCCGTGGCCGCGCAATGGGGCGCCGATGGCCGCACCCTGTACTTCCTGAGCGCGCGCGGGCCCGGGCATACCCTGCAGATCTGGAAGACCGATCGCTACGGCACGGAAGCCGAACAGGTCACGTGGCTGCCACTGGACATCCAGGCCTACCGCATTCTGCCGAACGGGTCCGGTGCGGTGGTGGCACTGGCCGTCTTCACCGACTCCCCCGGCGATGAAGTGCAGTACACCGTGCAAAAGCTCACTGAACGCGCCACCGGCAGCGGCACGCTCTACCGCAACGTGTTCGTCCGCCACTGGGACACCTGGGCCGATGGCACGCGCAACCACCTGTTCCACGTGCCCTTCACCGGTGTGGATGCGAAGCCGGTGCCGCTCATGCGCGGCTTCGACGGCGACTGCCCCTCGAAGCCCTTCGGCGACGAAGGCGACTTCTGCATCGCACCCGATTCGCGCACGGTCTGGTTCAGCGCACGCCAGGCGGGCACCACCGAACCGTGGAGCACCAACTTCGATGTGTACAGCGTGTCCATCACCGGGGATCCGCAAGGCGACCTCACCGTGGCCAACCCCGCCTGGGACGCCAGCCCGCGCATTTCGCCCGATGGCCGGACGCTTGCCTACAAGGCCATGGCCCGTCCCGGCTTCGAGGCCGATCGGTTCGATCTGCAACTGCGCGACCTGGCCACCGGCAAGGTGCGCGCGCTCGCCACCGGCTGGGACCGCAGCGTGGAGCAAATGGAATGGAGCAGCGACGGGAAGAGCCTGCTGGTGACCGCAGACGACAAGGGCCGGCATCGCCTCTTCCGCGTGGACGTGCAGACCGGTGCCGTGACGCCGTTGAGCCGGGAGGGGCACATGGACGCCTTCGTACAGGTGCCCAAGGGATTCGTGTTCCTGAAGAGCGCCTTGAACAGCCCCAGCGTGCTCTACCACTCGCAACCGTGCGAAGGGGTGCCGAACAACAAGCGCGGGCCCACGAGCTGCCCGATCGATGATCGTGCGAAGAACCTGACCGCCGTGAACGCCGGGCTGAAGAACAAGGAATTCGGTGCGTACGAGCAGTTCAGCTTCCCGGGCTGGAACAACGACACGGTGTACGGGTACGTGGTGAAACCCGCGGGCTTCGCCGAGGGTCGCAAGTACCCGGTGGCCTTCCTGATCCACGGCGGGCCGCAGGGCAGCTTCGGCGACTCGTGGTCGTACCGTTGGAACCCGGAGACCTATGCGGGCGCCGGGTACGCCGTGGTCATGATCGACTTCCACGGCAGCACCGGCTACGGCCAGGCGTTCTGCGATGCGATCAGCCGGCACTGGGGCGACCGCCCGCTGGAGGACCTGCAGAAAGGCTGGGCCTTCGCGCTGCAGAAATACCCCTTCCTGGACGGGGAGCGCGCCGCGGCCCTGGGCGCTTCCTACGGCGGCTTCATGGTGAATTGGATCGCGGGCAACTGGCGCGACCCGTGGAAGTGCCTCGTGTCGCACGACGGCGTGTTCGATGCGCGCAGCATGGGCTACACCACCGAAGAGCTCTGGTTCACCGAATGGGAGAACGGCGGAAGCGTGCTCACCGATCCGGAGAAATACGACCTCTTCAACCCGGCGCTGCACGCGCGCGACTGGTCCGTGCCCATGCTCGTGGT
>CAZFAW010000032.1:0-7280 GCA_964517015.1 uncultured Chryseobacterium sp. | reverse complement strand
CGCATGCGCTTCGACAAGGTCTTCCAGGGCGATCTGGCCGGAACGAGCGTGGTGGAAATGATCGGATGGATGGACAAGCAAAGCGCGTCCGGCGGTTACGTGGCCATGGAACGGTTCACGGGGTCGGTGGCCGGACGCAGCGGCAGCTTCGTGCTGCAGCACGCCAGCACCATGGACCGTGGCACACCGGCACAGCAGATCACCGTGGTGCCCGGCTCGGGCACCGGCGAGCTGCAGGGCTTGCGCGGGTCCATGACCATCGACGTGGTGGAGAAGCAGCACCGGTGCACTTTCGTGTGCACCTGGTAGGCCGCCGGCGGCCCGCACCGGCGCCGGATCACTCGTCCAGCCGCATCGTGATCTGCTTGCCCGGCTTGTAGCCGATGATCGGGTCCTCGGGGCTGATGTCGGTTTCCTCCTTCGCCTGATCGCGGCGGAACTTCTGCACCGGGCTTTCCTCCAGGCCTTCCTCCTCCGGCGCCTCGAGGTTGCCCACTTCATCCTCGGAGATCAGCATCATCTGCCGCTCCTCCAGTTCCGGGGTCATCTCCGTGAACACGGGATCCAGCAACGCGAGTTCCTTCACCTTGTGCGGGGTGAGGCGGTTGCCGATGGCCTTCACGCCCTTCACATCGATCAGCCGGGCCAGGTGCACGGTCTCGTCCTTGCGCGGGCTGGTGCGCTGATCGAAGCTGATGCGCACGCGCGGATCCTCGATCAGGCTGTGCAGGGTGAGGCGGCTGTCGGGATGCTCGGTGAGGAAGAGCACGGGATCGCGCGCGGGTTCCAGGGCGAAGCGCTTCACGAAGTGCATCTTCTTCTCCCCGTCCCAGTGGATCGCGCTCAGGACCATGTCGGGGTTCCATTTCACCACGGTCACCGCTTCGTCCGGGAAATGCGTGCTGAGGGCGAAGGGGAAGAACTGGTAGCGCCCGTTCTTCAGCACGGCCACGATCCGGTCGTCGCCGGAGAACCTGCCCAGGTAGCGGCCGCGCCCGTCGTCGTTGAGGCGGCGCACCGTTTCGTCGTACCAGATGGGGATCGCGCCCAGCGTGCTGGCACCCACTTCCTTCTGCTGCACCTTCTGCACCATGTGGCGGGTGAGCAGGTTGCCGCGGCTGTCGCGGCCTTTGATGCCCATGCTGGCGAAGTCGATGTCGAACTGCGTCTTGCGCAGGTTGGGGCGCGGGCGCAGGTGCACGCGCACGGTCTCGGCGCGGCCGTCGGGGTGCACGCTGAAGTAGAGCACCTTGCGGCCCTCGACCTGTCCGGCCAGCGGGTACTCCTTGTCGCGCGTCACGCCGGTCACGGCGAAGCGCTTCATGAAGGTGGCACCGCGGGGGCCGTCCTGGTAGATCATGTGGTAGATGGTGCGTTCATCGCCCTTCTTCCACACGGCCACGTGCAGCGGGTCCTTCCCGATGAACTTCTTGTCGGCCACCTTGGTCACCACCATGGTGCCATCGGCGCGGAACACCACGATATCGTCGATCTCGGAGCATTCGCCCACGGGCTCGAAGCCCCGCAGGCCCCATCCGGCGAAGCCTTCGGCGCGGTCCACGTAGAGCTTGCGATTGGCCACGGCCACCTTCGTGGCCACGATCGTATCGAAGGTGCGCAGTTCGGTCTTGCGTTCGCGGCCCTTGCCGTACTTCTGCTTCAGGTCCTTGAAATACTCGACGGCGTGGTCCACCAGGTGCGCCAGCTTGTGCTTCACCTCCTTGATCCGCTTCTCCAGTTCGCCGATGTGCTCGTCGGCCTTGAAGCTGTCGTACTTGGAGATCCGCTTGATCTTGATCTCGGTGAGGCGCACGATGTCCTCGTCCGTCACGGGGCGGCGCAGCACGGTGAGGTGGGGCTTCAGGCCTTTCTTGATGGTGTCGAGCACCTCCTCCCAGCTCTCGGCCTCCTCGATCCTGCGGTAGACCTTCTTCTCGATGAAGATGCGCTCCAGTGAGCTGAAGTGCCATTGCTGCTCCAATTCCTCGAGCCGGATCTCCAGTTCGCGCTTCAACAGGTGCAGCGTGTTCTGCGTGCTGTGCACCAGCAGGTCGGTCACGCTCACGAAGCGCGGCTTGTCGTCCACCTGTTCGGTGCCCTCGCCGGTGCCGTTCACGATCACGCATGCGTTCGGGGCGATGCTCACCTCGCAATCGGTGAAGGCGTAGAGCGCGTCGATGGTGTTGTCGGGGCTCACGCCCGCGGCCAGGTGGATCACGATCTCCACGTTCTCGGCCGTGTTGTCCTCGATGTGGCGCACCTTGATCTTGCCCTTCTCGTTGGCCTTCACGATGCTCTCGATCAGGCTGGCGGTGGTGGTGCCGAAGGGGATCTCGGAGATCACCAGGGTCTTGTTGTCCTCCTTGCGGATGCGTGCACGTACGCGCACGCGGCCGCCGCGCTGGCCCTGTTCGTAGGCCTCGGCGTCCATCATGCCGCCGGTGGGGAAATCGGGTACCAGCCGCGGGCGCTGGCCCTTGAGCACCTTGATGCTCGCCTCGATCAGCTCGTTGAAGTTGTGCGGCAGGATCTTGCACGAGAGGCCCACGGCGATGCCCTCGGCACCCTGCGCCAGCAGCAAGGGGAACTTCACGGGCAGGTGCACGGGTTCGCGGTTGCGGCCGTCGTAGCTCGCCTGCCATTCGGTGGTCTTGGGGTTGAAGACCACATCGAGCGCGAACTTGCTGAGGCGCGCCTCGATGTAGCGCGGGGCCGCGGCGGCGTCGCCGGTGAGGATGTTGCCCCAGTTGCCCTGCTGGTCGATCAGCAGGTCCTTCTGCCCCAGCTGCACCAACGCATCGCCGATGCTCGCATCGCCGTGCGGGTGGTACTGCATGGTGTGCCCGATGATGTTGGCCACCTTGTTGTAGCGGCCGTCATCGAGCTGTTGCATGGCGTGCAGGATCCTCCGTTGCACCGGCTTGAGGCCGTCCACCAGGGCGGGCACGGCGCGTTCCAGGATCACGTAGCTGGCGTAGTCCAGGAACCATTCCTTGTACATGCCGCTCACACTGAAGGTGCCGGCATGGCCCGCCCCGGGCACGCCGCCCTTGTGCGTGCCTTCGCTGTTCTGCTGACCTGGCTGCAGGTCGTCGTGCTGTTCGTCGTTCGCCATCGTTCACAATGCGGCCGTGGCGCAATACCCTTCCTCGCGGCTGTGCGAGAACTGGATCTCCACGCTGATCTTGTAACAGTATTCCGTGCCCAGCTCCACGTTGAAGTTCGTGTAGGTGAACGCGTCGGGGGTGCCCAGGTCCTGGGGGATCAGGGTCACCTCACCATTGGCCTCGTCCACCACCCGCAATTGGTACGCGCTGTTCCCGGGGAAGCGGGACGCGTCCACGTCCACGTACACCTCCTGGTTGTAGGTGGTGTCCACGGGGTAGGTGTCGTTGCCGGATACGGTGATGAAGGCCGGGCCCGTGTAGTCGGGGTCCAGCGGGTTGGTGGTCAGCGCATCGATGTCCACATCGTCCTTGTAGCATGCGGCGAGCACGGCCAGCAGGGGAAGCAGGAGGAGGGCGCGCCGGTTCATCGCAGGGGTATGGTGAGGCCGGCCAGCCAGGTATCGCCGTGCGGCGAGGGCAGCCAGACCAGTCCATCGAACTTGATCTTCTCCTTGTCCTCGAATTGCGGGATCGACCGGTCGCGCGTTTTCTCGAACATCCACCAGGTCATGCCGGCGGCCACCAGCGTAAGGCCTCCGCTGATGTACAGCTCCGTGCGCTGCTTGCGGAATTCGTCCTTGTCCGCGGGAAGGGTCACCGCCTTCATCTCGGTGATGGCGCGCGGCGCGGAGAGCAGGCTGTAGAGCGCCTCGTCGTCCTTCAGTTGGTCGTTCGCCTTCTTGTATTGGAAGAAGTTGATCGCGGTCCACGCACCGAAGCCCACGGTGGCCGCCATGAAGCCGCCGCGCGCGAGCACCACCTGCCGCTTGTAGTGCGACAGGTCGCTTTCCCACAGCGTGTATTCGATGCTCAGGGGCAGTCGCAGCGTGAAGGTGCTCACGGTGTTGGGCACCACGGTGAGCGTGGTGTCCACCATGCGGTGCTTGGGCGCCCAGAAGGTGAAATGGTGCGGCCCTTCGGCGAGCTTCACCTCGCGCTGCTGCATGCGGTACTTGTGGTCCAGCACGAACTCGAAATCCTGGCCCGGATCGATGAACAACCGCACGGTGCCGGTGGATTGGGCACGCGCTCCCGAGGGCCAGTGCAAAAGCGACCCCGCAAACACCAGCAACACCCACGCATGCCTCCGCATCGCCCTCCCGCGCTCGCACGCTGCGGCAACGGCGGGCACCCGTGCGCCGGAAGGTCGGAGTGCATGCTTCCTCATGCGCGCATGGTCGCTCGAACGCGATGTCCCGGTTCGGTTCATGCCTCCACCGCTTCGTGCTCCTGTTCCGGTTCCTTGCGCTCCTCCTCCTCCACCAGGTCCTTCTCCACCTTCAGGTTGCCGATGATGAAATCCTGCCGCAGGGGCGTGTTCTTGCCCATGTAGAATTCAAGCAGCTCGTGCACGCCGGCGTCCTGGGTCACCATCACCGGTTCCAGGCGCATGTCGGGTCCTATGAAGTGCTTGAACTCGTCGGGGCTGATCTCGCCCAGGCCCTTGAAGCGGGTGATCTCCGCGCTCTTGCCCAGCTTGCGGATCGCGCGTTGGCGCTCCTCGTCGCTGTAGCAGTAGATGGTTTCCTTCTTGTTGCGCACGCGGAAGAGCGGCGTTTGCAGGATGTAGAGGTGGTCGTTCTTCACCAGGTCGGGGAAGAACTGCAGGAAGAAGGTCATCAACAGCAGGCGGATGTGCATGCCGTCCACGTCGGCATCGGTGGCGATCACGATGCGGTTGTAGCGCAGGCCGTCCAACCCGTCCTCGATGTCGAGGGCGGCCTGGATCAGGTTGAACTCCTCGTTCTCGTACACCACCTTCTTGGTGAGGCCGTAGCAGTTCAGGGGTTTGCCCTTCAGGCTGAAGACGGCCTGCAGTTCCACGTTGCGGCTCTTGGTGATGCTGCCGCTGGCGCTGTCGCCCTCGGTGATGAAGAGCGTGCTCTGCAGCTTGCGCGGATCGCTCTTGGCGTCGCTGAGGTGGATGCGGCAATCGCGCAGCTTGCGGTTGTGCAGGCTGGCCTTCTTGGCGCGCTCGCGGGCCAGCTTGCGGATCCCGCTCAGTTCCTTGCGTTCGCGTTCGCTCTGCAGGATCCTTTGCAGCAGCACCTCGGCCACCTGCGGGTGCTTGTGCAGGTAGTTGTCCAGCTGCGTGCCGATGAAGTCGCCCACGAAGGCCCGCATGCTGGTGCCGCCGGGTTCCACCTCCAGGCTGCCGAGCTTGGTCTTGGTCTGGCTCTCGAAAACAGGTTCGATCACCTTCACGCTCACCGCGGCGGTGATGCCCGTGCGGATGTCGCCGGCTTCCCAGTCCTTCTTGAAGAACTCCTTGATGGTCTTGGCCACGGCCTCGCGGAACGCGCCCTGGTGGGTGCCGCCCTGCGTGGTGTGCTGGCCGTTCACGAAGCTGTAATACTCCTCGCCGTAGTGGTTGCCGTGCGTGAACGCCACCTCGATGTCGTCGCCCACCAGGTGGATGGGCGGGTAGAGCGGCTCGCCGTCGAGCTTGGTCTGCAGCAGGTCCAGCAGGCCGTTCTTGCTCTGGAACTTCTGGCCGTTGTACTGGAGGGTGAGACCGGTGTTCAGGTAGCAGTAGTTCCACAGCAGGCGCTCGATGTGCTGATCGCGCCACTGGAAATGGCGGAACATGGTGCCATCGGGCTCGAACACCACCCGGGTGCCGTTGGGCTCGTCGGTCTTCTCCAACTTGGTGTCCTTGCGCAGGCGGCCCATGTCGAACTCGGCACGCTTGAGCTGGCCATCGCGCACGCTTTCGATCTTGAAATACTGGCTCAAGGCGTTCACGGCCTTGGTGCCCACGCCGTTCAGGCCCACGCTCTTCTTGAACACCTTGCTGTCGTACTTGGCGCCGGTGTTGATCTTGCTCACCACGTCGATCACCTTGCCCAGGGGCACGCCGCGGCCGTAATCGCGAATGGTCATGCGGCTGCCTTCGAGCGAAACGTCCACGCGCTTGCCGTGGCCCATGACGAACTCGTCGATGCAGTTGTCCAGCACTTCCTTCAGCAGGATGTAGATACCGTCGTCGGCGGCGCTGCCATCGCCGAGCTTGCCGATGTACATGCCCGGCCGCAACCGGATGTGTTCCTTCCAGTCCAGCGATCGGATATGCTCCTCGCCGTAGTGTTCCTCGCTCATCGTTCAGGGTCGGAACCCCAGCATTGACAAGGGTTCCGCGCGTTGGCGGCGAAGGTAGCCCGCACCGGCGGCGGCGGTACGGCTCGCGCGGGCCGGCGTTTTCAACGATCGCGGGGAGTTTTCAACACACCCCGTTGCGGCTCACTTCAACCCCCGGCGCACCAGCAACGGCTCCACCACCGGGTCACGCCCGCGGAAGTCGCGGAAGAGCTCGCCACTGTCCTTGCTGCCGCCCTGGCCCAGCACGGTGGCGCGGTAGTGCGTGCCGTTGGCGCGCGTCATGCCGCCGTGCTCCTTGAACCACTCGAAGGCGTCGGCGTCCATCACTTCGCTCCAGAGGTAGGCGTAGTAGTTGGCCGCGTAGCCACCGCCCCAAATGTGACTGAAGTAGCAGCTCTTGTAGCGGGGCGGCACCTGCGGCAGGTCCAGGCCGTATTTCTTCAGCGCGGCGGCTTCGAACGCATCCACGTCCGTCACCGCGGGCGCATCGGCGCCCAGGCTGTGCCATTCGATGTCGAGCAGCGCGGCGGCCAGGTATTCCGTGGTGGCGTAGCCCTGGTTGAACTTGCCGGCTTTCCGCAGCTTTTCGGCCAGTGCGGTGGGCATGGCCTCGCCGGTCTTGTAGTGCTTGGCATAGTTGGCGAACACCGTGGGTTCGGCGGCCCAGTTCTCGTTGAACTGGGAGGGGAATTCCACGAAGTCGGTGGTGGTGGCCGTGCCGGCGAAGAGCGGGTACTTCTGGCGCGAGAGCATGCCATGCAGCGCGTGGCCGAACTCGTGGAAGAGCGTGGTCACATCGTCCCAGCTGAGCAGGCAGTGCTGGCCGGCGGCGGGTTTCACGTAGTTGCAGTTCTGCGTGATCAGCGCGGGCTGGTCCAGCAGCTCGCAGGGATCGAGGTAGCTGTCCATCCAGGCGCCGCCTTCCTTGTTGTCGCGGGCGTAGTAGTCGCCATAGAACAGACCGATCTGCGTGCCGCTGCTGTCCATGATGTCGAACACGCGCACGTCGGGGTG
>CAZFAW010000031.1:0-13113 GCA_964517015.1 uncultured Chryseobacterium sp. | reverse complement strand
TCCATCGGCACTTGCTTGTGCGGAGGCGACACGCCGGGCCAGTCATACGCGCGCATGACGGATCGCACCACTTCGTACATGAATTCCGGCTGGTTGGCGTTGATGAGGATCACCACGCCCTTGCCGCTCCCGGCATGTCCGATGATCTCGCCGCAGAAGCCCTCGTTCCAACCGTTGTGCTCGAAGTAGGGTTCGCCGCGCTTGTCGATGAGCATGAGACCTACGCCGCTGTGCGGTTCCACGAAGGGCTCCACCATTTGCCGGGCCGTGGCGCGTTTGAGCACCTTGCCGCTGTCAGTCGCCATGGTCCTTTGCATGTCGATGACGAAGTGCGCGAGGTCCGTCGCTGTGGTCCACAGGCCATCAGGCGAGATCTCCGGATAGATGTGCCACTTGCCCACGGTCATGGAACCATCGGGCACGTAACCGCTGGCGGCGTTGTGGGCCAAGTTTGCAGGCAAGGGTTGCTCATAGGTGCTTCGCGACATACCCAGCGGCCCGAGCACCAGCTCCTGCATGTGCTGCGGGATGGTGCCGCCCTTCACATCAAGGATCAGTTGCGAGGCCACGCAATAGCCGCCGCCGGAGTAGCGCCATGCTGTTCCAGGTGTTCGATCAACGACCACAGGCGGCGAGTTCGCGGGTGCTTCACCATTCAGGATATTGACCAACGTGGGTAGTGGGTCGCCGTGTCGATACCCCCCAAAACCATGCACGGTTGTGCCGGCTACGTGGCCGAGCAGGCGCTTCAAGGTCACCTTCTCCGTGGCGGTGAACGCGTTCTCCGGGACTTTCCAAGAGGTGAGCTGTGTGTTCACATCGGCGTCGAGCTGCAGTACGCCCTGTTCCGCCAGCTTCAACGCGGCCATGGCGAACACGGGCTTGCTGATGGACGCGGCCTGGAAGAGCGTGCTGTCCGTGACCGGCTGTTTCGTGGTGGTGTCCATCACCCCGTAGCTCTTCACCCATGCGATCTTGAAGCTGTCGATCACCGCGATGCTGACGCCATGTACACCGTAGTGCTTCATGCGCTCCTGGATGGTCCAGGTGCTGTCACCTTCGATGAAGACGGGGTTGCACAACCCGGTCTCCACATGGCGTCGGAGGAACTCGGTCGGGTCGTCCGTGCGGTGCGGTGTTTGGCAGGTCGTGATCGACAAGGTACCTGCAAGGATGATCGCGATGCGCATGATCGTTCGTGGTTGCGGACAAAGGTCGCAGGAAGTGCTCACCGGCCGCCATTGACATGCCCGGGTCGGCCAGCACCGGTACGGAGCACTTTGCCGCTACGTCACTTCCATGGAAAGGATGGCGATACTGCGGGCGTGCCGTTCGTTGTAGATGAGGGTGCGACCATCACTACTGATGAAGGCGCGGCCATGCTCTTCGCCGGGTGCTGCGCTGGTGAGAGCTTCATCGCCTGTACCATCCGGATGTATACGGTGGATGCTGTGCTGACCGGTGGCCATGGTGCTGTAATATATCCAACGGCCATCGGCGCTGTACATGGGCCAGCCATCGGTGACGTGCGGCGTTCGTGTGAGATTGCTGAACGTACCGGTCGCGGGATCCAGGATCACCACGTCGTCGCGGGTGGCGTCGTTCTGGAGCATCACGATGTGTCGCATATCCGGGGCGTAGCGCGCGCACGTCTCCTCCATGGGCGAATCGGTGACGCGATGGAGATCGCGGGTTTGCAGGTCCATGCGGTACACGTCCAAGGAACCGTTGCCGCGCGTGCTGTTGAAGAGCAGGGATCGGCCATCAGGGCTGAAGTAGGGATGGATGTCGCGTTCGGCGTGGTCCGTCAACCGCTCCAGATCGGTCCCATCGCTGCGCATACGGTAGATCTCTTCGTTGCCGTCGCGATCGCTCACGAATGCTACCCATTGGTTGTCGGCGCTCCAGTCCACGAAGTTGTTGTTGTAGGCATCGGTGGTGATGCGCTGCTGTGCGCCGCTGGCGATGTCCATGATGAAGATCTGCCACGTCCCTGTTCGGTTGCTCTGGTAGAGAACACGGGAACCGTCGTTGGAAAGTCGCGGGTAGGCGTTCTCGACCCCGGCTTCGTGGAGCAGTTCAACATCGCGCGGCAACGATCGCGCTTCGGATAACTGCGAGGTCGTGTTCTCGCGCGCCGGCCCATCACCGCCTGCAACTCCACACGATACGAGCAAGGCACAAAGAGGGAACAAAGCCTTCATGCGATCAAAGTTCCTTCGCCGATGACCATGGGCAGGCGCCGGGTGCCCCTGTTCATGCCGTTCGTCCCCACTGGGCGATTTCAGCACCTCAGTTCGACCGCAGCTTTCGCCTTGGTCATGCCGTTCACCAGGATCTCGACCTCGTGGCGGCCAGGGTGGTGTTTGCGCGTGCTGAAGTCCACGATGCGCTGGCGTTTGGTGATCATGTGCGAGGCACGCGGTCCAAGTTCGAGCTCCTTCAGCTTGAAGACCTTCTTCGAGGTGCCGCCACTTGCTTTGCGGTAGTGGATGGCATAGTCGATCACCAGTAGTTGCGCCCGCGTGGCTTCGGATATCACGGTGAACGAGAATTCGAGTGTATCGCCGAGCTTGATGCGCTTCGATGAAAGCGTGAGATCCTCCACGCGCACCTTCACCTTGGTGTCGAACGCGAAGAGCGCGAGCGCTGCAGGGTCGCCGGCCTTGATGAGCGTGCGGCTGGCATGCTTCGCGATCCATGCGGTATGCGGGTGCTTCAGGTCCCACGAACGGAGCACGTTGACCATGTAGGCCGCGTGGTCCTTGCTGAAGTCGTTCAAGTGGTTGGCCACGGACTTGCGCACGTACAGCGAGTCATCGGCCTTCAACCGCTCCAGGATCGGCGTGGTGAGCTTCGGGTCCTTCTGCACGGCATCCAACCGGAACGACCATGGCAACCGCGGTCTGCTGCCTTCCGATGCGAGGCGACGCACGTGTTCGTTGTCGTCCTCGGCCCAGGTTTGCATGGCCTTCAATGTGCCCTTGAGGTCGCGGCGCAGGAACTCCCGCACGGCGAATTCAGACGACCCGAAGCTGGTGAAGTGCTTGAGCGCTTCCAGCGAGTACCCTCGGTCTTCCATGCCGAACTGCGCGATCATATCCGGGTACAACAACGCCGTGTAGCCTTTCTGCATGCGCGGCGCCACCGCCTTCAACACGGCCACGGCCTTGCGGAAGTCACCGGGCAGGTGCTTCCGCAAGGTGCGGCTCGCGTGCCGCATACGGGCGTTCAACTCGCGTGATTCGTTGCCGTGCAATACCTCGTTCAAGAACGCGGTGCGGCGGAAGCCCGGGTACGCGGCTTCGGTTTCCTCCGCCAGCCGCGTGAAGTACGCGGCATTGAACATCTCCTTCAACGGTTCGGCCATGTAGCGCAGATGCCGCGTTCAGGTCACGATCCGAGCGAGGGCCGCATCACTTGTTCGAATGCAACCCGATGCGGTTCCCCTCCGTGTCATCGAAGAACGCCATGAAGCCGTTCTCACCGATCGCGGTCTTGGGCATCACCACCTTGCCACCGGCTTTGGCCACACGGCCCAGCACGGTCTTCAGGTCCGGATCGGCATTGAGGTAAACGATCACGCCGCTCTTGGCCGGCTTGTGCATCTTGCTCTGGCAGAGACCGCCGTTGGCCTTGCCCGTGCCGGGCGCCCAGGGGAAGAAGGCCATCCGCATGCCCATCATCTCCATTTCCTCCATCTTGATCTTGAAGATGGCCTGATAGAACTTCTTCGCGCGCTTGATGTCCTTGGCGGGGATCTCGAACCAGTTGAGGCTGTTGGTAGTGGCGTTCATGGTGCGTTGTGAGTAGGGGCCGTGAAGGTAGTCGTGTGCCTCGCATGCCCCGTACCCTCGGGACGAAGCGTGTTCCACGGACCCGCCTTCGGGACGGAAGTCCGCATGGGCGCGTCCGACCCGGTTGGAGCGAAGTGAGCGACCTGGGGCATTAGAACGTGCTGCGGCCTGCGAATTGTTCCCTCCCCTCCAGGAAGCCGATCGCCCGCGCAACGTTCCTCGCGATGGCCTCCTCGCTCTTGAGGTTGCCGATGTATCGCATGATCTCCTTGCGGCGGGAAGGGGGGAGCGATCCGAACACGGCCCGCGCCCTTTTGTTCCCGTTCAGCGCCGCTTCCAGTGCGGGCGGCATGGGAGCGGACCGGTCGCGCGGGTCGAAGGCGATGCGGATGCGAACGGTGTCGCCGACCCCCTTCTTCGCTGCCTTCAGCATATGGCCGTTCAGATAGAGCCGCCAGGCCCCGGCGTATTTCACCAGTGTTTGGATGAATGTGTGCCCATCGATCGAACCATGTACGGGGATGGGACCTTTGTTCCTGGCGGCCTGCGCGAAAAGACCCTGCAGCACGGGTTCGGGCGGCAACACGTGCGGGTTCACACCGATGATGGTGATCGAAGCCGTAAATTCGTGGATCGTTGCAGGGGTGCTCATGGGTGGAAGCGGTACACGAGCGCATCGCTGAAATGCCCACGATCATCCTCCTTCCAGAACACACCACCGTTCTTCTCGATCACACGGATGCTGGCCGCGTTCGCACGTGCCACTTTCGAAGCGACATACGGCAGCTTGTGCGTGTGGAAGGCGACGTTCAGCATGGAACGTACGGCAGCGCTCGCATAGCCCTTGCCCCAGTGCGCACGCAGCAGTCGATAGCCCATCAGAACTTCGCCGTCCGCCTGCCTGCGCAGGCTGCATCGGCCGATCCAGGAGCCATCCAGCGCCTCGATCGCCCAGCGCCCGATGCCGTGGGGCAGCGCTTCCGGGATGTTGGCGATCCACTCGCTTGCCGCTTGCACGCTGGCGAACGGTACATCGTGCACGAACGTGAGCACTTCCGGGTCCTCGTTAAGCGCGTGGATGTGCTGTGCGTCGCGCGCATTGAGCGGGCGCAAGGTGACGGTGGGTTGAACGGCGCTTCTCATGCCGGCGGCACGTCTTCGATCCTGCGATAGACCGGCTTGCCTTGCCGAAGGATCAGGTCGCGTTCCTTGTTGGCCCCAGGGCTTTCGGCGATCAACAACAGCGCATCGCAGGCTCCGATCACCGCGAGGGAGATCCGCATGATCGCATCGTACCGATCCGGAACCTGCGCCATGGCGAGGACCGGCAAGGCCGCGTTCATGCCGATCACGGGCACGTGGCCCAGTTCGAGCAACCGCGCAGCCGCAGCGTTCATGGCATCCATGTTCGCCTGCCGCTGCGCTTCGGTGGGCGCGGAATAGGGCCCGGCCACTCCGATGATCATCGTTGGAAGAAGTTGCGGATGGGCCCGAGCAGTTCGGCGTGGATGTTCCCGTTGCTGGCCACGATCTCCTCACCGAACAACCACTCCCTGCCGTTCCGGAAATCGGTGACCACGCCACCCGCTTCCTTCACCAGCAGTGCACCCGCAGCCACGTCCCACGGGTTCAGACCGTATTCGTAGAACGCCTCGAACCGACCGCATGCCACATAGGCGAGGTCCGCAGCGGCGCTGCCGAGCCGCCGGATCCCGCGGCTGTTGTGCATGAGGGCACGCAGCAATTCCATGTACTGCGCCTCGCGTCCGAAATCGTCGTACGGGAACCCGGTGGCCAGCAGGCTTTCTTGCAAGGTGGAACGCCGCGATACGCCGATGGGCGCGTTGTTGAGGAATGCCCCGCCGCCCTTCCAGGCCGTGAAGCATTCGTCGCGGGTCACTTCGAGCACCACGCCGAGCACCACTTCATCCTCGCGCATCAGGCCTACGCTGATGCAATAACAGGGCACGCCGTGCACGAAATTGGTGGTCCCATCGAGCGGATCGATGATCCAATTCTCCCCGGGCCCGCGCGTTCCGGTGCCTTCCTCCGCAATGAACCCGGCCCCCGGGAGCAGGAGGCTCAACCCATCGACAAGGCGCTGTTCGGCCCCCTTGTCCACGTAGCTCACCAGGTTGTTCAAGCTCTTGCTTTCCACACGGGCTTCGGTGAAGCGCGCGGATTCGGTCCGGATGAAGACCGCCACTTCGCGACAGAGCGCCGCCGTGCGTTCAGTGAGCAGGTCCGGTCCGTCCATGTGCACGGCGTTGCAAAAGGATCCAACCGGCGATGCCGCCGAAAAAGAGCAGCGTGCTGATCACCTCCGCCTGGGTGAACTTCCCCAGGAACGGCACGTTCACACGGATCTTCTCGATCCAGAACCGCTCGAACCCGTTCAGTACGAGATAAAGACAGAAGAGCACGCCCGGAACGGCGATCCGCTTGCGTACGGACCAGAGCACGATGAAGAACAACCCGCATGCGAGGGTCTCATAGAGCGGTGTCGGGAACACAGGGGCATCCAGTTCGTGGCAATGATCCGGGAAGCACGGCCCCATCATCAGGTGCCCCACGTTGTTCACGTTGTTCGGGTAGGTGTAGCTCCATAGCCAGTGCGGCATCCACGACGGGGCGGGCGTCGTGTTCACGATCCCCCAATCGCCATCGCCGCTCACCTGGCAGCCGATGCGACCGATCGCGTAGGCCAGCATGAGGCCGGGTGCAGCGGCGTCCATGCCCACCAGGGTGGGCAGGCCGTTCTTCCGCATGCTGCGCACGACCATCACACCGGCCATGATCAACCCACCGTACATGGTCAGGCCGCTGATGAAATCCTTTCCGTTCGGGTGTGCAAGGAAGGCGAGGAACTCGTCGGGGTTCTCGAGCCAGTGGAAGAGCTTGGCGCCGATCATGCCCCAGAGCGCCGCCACCATGGTATAGGTGCCAGCGTGCTGGAAAGGATGCACCGGGACGGTCTCCTCCTTCGGCTCGGGTAGTTCGGCACGTTTGCCCTGCCACCAACGGTAGGCCGCGAAGGCCGTCGCGAGCAGGAGCCCCGCCCACACATTGCCTTGCGCGCTCAGCAGGAAGCCGGGGGCATCCTTGGCGATCTCGCACGAACCGAACACGATCGGCACCACCTTCCACCCGACCACGAACCCGGTGAACGCGGCCCCCACGAGTTCGCCGGGGGCCAGCTTGTCGCCCACACGCACTTTCGCCGTGGTACCGGAGATCAGCCCCATTGCCTCCTTGCGCCGCAGTTCCAGCGAGAGGGTCCAATGCGCCGCGATGAAGGCAAGCGCCACGAAGAACCCGAAGCTGTTCAGGAACCGGAGGAAGCACCATTCGAGCCCGGTGAGATCGAGCAATGCGTGGTAAAGCGTGGGGTACATCGATCAGTCCACCGCTATCGGTTCATGTGCCAGGACCGGCGTACCGGGAACACGCCCCGTTCCATCCGGAGCGCCCAATACGGTGGGTACGATAGTGCCTGCGAGGTGCGGATCGTGCGCAGCATGTACGCGCACATAGTTGTCCGTGTAGCCCAGCATGGTACCGTCGGGACCTTCGTGCTCGAACAGCACATCGCGCTCGGATCCGGCGTTCTGAAGGAGGAAGTCGTGCAGCATCGTGTCGCCCAACGCGCGCAGGACCTTCGTGCGTTGCCGGCGGATCTCCATGGGCACCGCTTCGTCCATGCGTACCGCCGTGGTATGCGCGCGCTCGCTGTAGGTGAACACGTGCAGGTAGTTCAAGGGAAGGGAGCGCAGGAACGCGTCGGTCTTCCGGAATTCCTGTTCATCCTCGCCCGGGGTCCCGGTGATCACATCCGCACCCAGGCAGGCGTGCGGCAGGGTGCGCGCAATGCGTTCCAGACGTTCCGCGTAGAGGCGGGTGTCGTAGCGCCGTCGCATGCGCTGCAACACCGCATCGCTGCCGCTCTGCAAGGGCACGTGGAAATGGGGCATGAAACGCGCGCTTTCCGCCACAAGGTCGATGACCCCATCGGTGAGCAGGTTCGGCTCGATGCTGCTGATGCGGAACCGCTCGATGCCGTCCACCCGATCCAATGCGCGGACAAGGTCGAGGAACGTCTCGCCGTGCGCGCGGCCGAAATCGCCGGTGTTCACTCCGGTGAGCACGATCTCCTTCACCCCGGATGCGGCGATCCCTTGCGCCAGCCGGACGGTTTCTGCCACCGTTCCACTTCGGCTGCGGCCGCGCGCCAGGGGAATGGTGCAGAACGAACAGAAGTAATCGCAGCCGTCCTGCACCTTCAAGAAGGTGCGCGTGCGGTCGTTGCGGTTCCACGAAGGCACGAAGTCCCTCACTTCCTTCACCGGACCGGCGACCGCAAGGCCGGTGCTTCGCTTCCCATGGAGACGGTCGAGATGTGCCGGCAGGTCGAACTTCTCCCCCGCCCCGAGCACAAGGTCCACGCCCGGTATGGCCGCGATCTCCCGGGGTTTCAGTTGCGCATAGCAGCCCACCACCACCACCACGCCTTCCGGGTTCTCCCGTTTGGACCGTCGTACCCACTGCCGGCATTCGCGATCGGCGTTCTCCGTTACACTGCAGGTGTTCAATACGAACACGTCCGGGCGTGCCTCGAAGGGAACGCGCGCATACCCCGCATCGGCCAGCTGGCGGGCCAGCGTGCTGGTCTCCGCGAAGTTCAGCTTGCAGCCGAGGGTGTGGAATGCGGCGGTGCGTGAAGCGCCCATGTGCGTGCAGGGGGTGCGAAGGTACCCGTCGCTGCGTTCCTGCCCGCTTGCACGCTCCCCATACCGCGCTATTCAACCACGAACGGGCGGAACACGGGCGCGCCGACCCGCAAGTCCACGCGCAGCATGTACCGGCCCGGCGCAAGACCGAGGGTGGGTATGCGCGTGGACGGGGTGGCAGGCTCGATGTGCACGTTCACGATCCGCCCCGCTGCATCCAGGACCGTGATCGCGGCCGCATCGGTGGGCTCCAGTTCCAATCGGATCGGATCACCGGAAAAAACCACGTTCGGCAGAAGTTCCAGGTTGGTGGAAGGCACGACCGGAACGGCCATACCAGTGAACAGTTCACAGATGTCCGTCGCGGCACAGGTCCCATCCACCGAAGTGATGTCCATCGGACCGACGGTGATCGTGGGCGTACCGATGAACAGGTCCGGATCCGGAGTGGTCGGTGCCGCGGTCGTTTCCATCGTCACGTTCACCTCCACGGCCATGCAATCGGCGGTGCCATCGATCGCGAGCGCGCGGTCCAGGAAGTAGTTCGTTCCGACCGCGTCCTCGACGATCGTCATATAACCAGCAAGACGGAGCAACCCGCTGTGCACGCCCAGGAGTTCCTCGTGCGACATGTTCATTTCCGAACCGGGAATGGAAGTGGCCCTCGAGGAGATGGGTGTTCCATCCCCATCGGTGACCACCAGCATCTGGTGTGTATAGTCCTCGCTGAAGAACGCAAAGCCACCATCGGGCAGCTGGACCACCTTCTCGAACCTGTACAATCCGGCCATATCGAAGCTCGCGGTGTAGGTGCGGTGCCAGATCACATCGCCGTTGGCATCGAGCTTCATGGCGAAGGCCATTTCGCCGAACCCGCCGTACATGGCACTGTGCGATCCGCACACGAGGAACCCGCCATCGGCGGTCTGCAGCAGATCGCGGGCGTGGGTGTAGTCGTTGTTCTCGTAGGTACGTGCCCAGATCACATCGCCCGTTGCGCTCAACCGGACCAGACATTGATCGCTCGAGTCCTTTCCGCACAGCACCGTCCCATCGTCGAAGGTGGGGATGCAACCCAACCCGGGGCACTTCTCATCATCGAACGCATAGCTTTTAATGGAAAGTACATCGCCGCTTGCATCGATCTCCGCCAGCATCATGGTGGTGAATTGGGCGATATTGAGCATCAGATGCCCGTTGGCACGGGCCACAGCGGAGGAGGTGTAGTACTCTCCGCCGGCGAAACTGTCGAGGTCGTAATGGCGGCCCCAGATCACCCCTCCTTGGGGATCGAGGCGAAAGACGAAATAGGCGTTGAACGTTCCGGTTCCTGCATAGGTGCCGAAAACGAACAGATCGCCATTCACCCATTCTCCGCATGCCAGGGGATCCAGGTTGTACATCATGGGATCGAACTGGACCTTCCGGGTCCATTGCACCACCCCCTCCACGTTCGTTCGGACCAACGTGATAGCACCCACATCGTTCGCACAGGTCAGCGTGCCGCCATCGTTCAGCAGAGAAGCCGTGCTGTAAAAAATGGAATTGCCTCCGGGGATCGTTCCAACGGTGTGAGGCGCCTGGCCGAACACTGTTGCGGCGATCAGAAAGGAAAGGGTCGAGCAGAAGTGTGTCTTCATGGTAGCAGGGGTCTGAGGTCGAGGAAAGGTAGCAGAAGTTCTTGACTATCAACGGTGCAGACAGCGGTTGCCCTAGGATCCCCGGAACGCGTATAACCTGCGCTGGCAACCCTCCGTTGAAGCGTCCGTCTTCAACCCGGTAGAACGCTCCAACGACCGACCATGACCAGTTCGAACAATGTCGCACGGACCCGCCTGATCCGGATCTGCGCCATCGTTTTCGCCAGTCTCAGCATCACGTCGTTCACCTTGGCGCAATTCCCCTGGCCGTAGCCACTTTACCCGCCTTCGGGGCGGTCTTGAGTGTTCCTGAACAACGGACCCCGGCCTTCCGCCGGGGTTCGTTGTTCGTGCTCCGACCCGCACCTACCTTGGTCGCAATGCCCAGCGTATTCTGCCATGCGGTTGCGGCATTGGCGCTGGCCCGTTACGCCCCGACCGGGGTGTACGGCCCACGCCTGGCGATCGGCTGCATGCTCAGTGCCGCGGTGCCCGACCTGGATGCCCTCGGCCATGCCTGCGGAATACCGTACGACTCGCTTTTCGGCCACCGCGGGATCACCCATTCCGTGGCGTTCGCTGCCGTGTGGTCCGTGCTGATCGGCCATATCTTGAGCAAACCCCGGGACCGCCCTTGGTACATGGGCCTTCTCTTCTTGAGCACCTGCAGCCACCCCTTGCTCGACATGTGCACGAACGGCGGGCTCGGATGCGCGCTGTGGGCCCCGTTCCGCACCGAGCGGATGTTCTTCCCATGGCGGCCCATCGAGGTCTCCCCGCTCTCCGTGGTACGCTTCTTCGCCGCCGACGGCTGGCGCGTGGTGCGCAGTGAAGCGCTTTGGATCGGGTTTCCCTCGATGGCCGTGTTCCTGCTTGCATGGTCCCTGAGGAAGAGGCCGCAACGCAAGGCCACTACTTTCGCACCATGAAGTTCTTCATCGACACGGCCAGCCTGGCCCAGATCCGCGAAGCGCACGAACTCGGCGTGCTCGACGGGGTGACCACGAACCCCAGTCTCATGGCCAAGGAAGGCATCAGTGGCGACGAGCGTGTGCTGCAGCATTATGTGGACATCTGCGAAATGGTGGACGGCGATGTGAGCGCCGAAGTGATCGCCACGGACCTGGAGGGGATCGTGCGCGAAGGAGAAAAGCTCGCCGCGTTGCATCCGAACATCGTAGTGAAGGTGCCCATGATCAAGGACGGGGTGAAGGCCATCACGCATTTCACCTCCAAGGGCATCAAGACCAACTGCACGCTCGTGTTCGGCGCTGGCCAGGCGCTGCTGGCGGCCAAAGCAGGCGCCACCTATGTTTCCCCGTTCATCGGTCGTCTCGACGATATCAGCCAGGACGGGGTGCAGTTGATCCGACAGATCCGCACGATCTACGACAACTTCGGCTTCAATACACAGGTGCTGGCGGCCAGTATCCGGCATCCGCTGCACATCGTGCAGTGCGCCGAGATCGGCGCCGACGTGGCCACGTGCCCGTTGAGCGCCATTCTCTCCTTGTTCAGCCACCCGCTCACGGACGCAGGTCTGGAGAAATTCCTGGCCGACCACAGGAAAGCCCAGCAAGCCACAGCCAAGGTGAAGTGAGGGATGCTGCTGCCGATCCACCCCTTGGATCCGGAACCGCGGAACGTGCAACGCGTGGCAGAGCTCCTTCTTGATGGCGCAGTGGTCATCTGCCCGACCGATACGGTACACGCGTTCATCTGCAGCGCCCATCGGCCCCAGGCCATCGAACGCATTGCGAAGTTGAAGGGCGTGCGACCCAACAAAGCGGAATTGTCGCTGATCTGCGAGGATCTCAGCCAGTTGGCCGGCTACTCGAAACCGGTGGGCACCCCGGAATTCAGGCTGATGAAAAGCGTTCTGCCCGGCCCGTATACGTTCATCCTGCCGGCCAACGCCGAGATCCCCAAGCTCTTCCGAACGAACCGGCGCACCGTGGGGATCCGTGTTCCCGACCATGCCGTTCCGTGCGCGATCGTGCACGCATTGGGCCACGCGCTGGTGGCGGCATCGGTGCACGACCCGGATCGTGTGGTCGATTACACGACCGACCCGGAACGCATGCATGAATTGTTGGCAAGCGAAGTGGACATGGTGATCGATTCCGGTGCAGGCGGGATCGAAGCGTCCACCGTGATCGACCTTTCCGGTGATGCCCCCGTGGTGGTGCGCCAGGGCAAAGGGCCGATCGAGGGGCTTCTCTAGGCGAGGCTGCGCAGTTCCTGAAAGGCCGCTGGCAGATGCGCGATCAGATCGCTTGCGGTCATCCCGTCCATGCCCAGGGCCGCCGCCGCTCGATCGCCCGCCGCCCCGTGGAGGTAGGTGGCCAACAGTGCCGCGCTCAGGACCGGGATCCCCTGCGCCAGCGATCCGGTCAACAAGCCGGTGAGCACATCGCCCGAACCACCCTTGGCCATACCGGGGTTACCGGTCGGGTTGAAGAACACGCGTCCTGAGGCATCGCAAACAGCCGTCCAGGCTCCTTTGAGCACGACCACACAGCCGCATTTCACCGCCATGTCCCGCGCGCGTTGCAACCGTTCCATGCTGTCCGACGATCGGCCTGCCAGCCGGTCGAACTCCTTCGGATGCGGTGTCAACACGGTTCCGCGCGGCAGGAAACCCAGCCATGTCGTGTTCTCGGAAAGAATGTTCAGCGCGTCCGCATCGATTACCAGCGGGGTCACGGCTTCTTGGATCAACCGCTTCAGCATGCGGGCCGTTCCAGGATGCGTGCCCACCCCGGGTCCCACGCCTACCGCATCGAATGGACCCAAGGAAGGAAGCTCAACGATACGTTCTACCTCAGCATCCGCCCGGCACATGGCTTCGGGCACCGCCGTTTGAAGGATGGTTTGCAGACCGGACGGTGCATGGATCGTGCAAAGCCCCGCACCGCTCCTGGAGCAGGATCGTGCCGCGAGCACCGC
>CAZFAW010000030.1:0-13115 GCA_964517015.1 uncultured Chryseobacterium sp. | reverse complement strand
TTGCCTGGACCTCTCGGACGATCATGTGACGGTGAACGTGGAGCTCTGCAATGCGATGGAGGAGCACGGCGATGCGGGTGCAATGCTGGTCCCGAACCCGAGCGAAGGGGACCCGGTGATCACCTGGCGCACACCGCTCCAGGGGCCGTTGCGGCTGCGGTTGTTCGATGCGGCGGGCAGGGAAGTGATCGCGCATTCCCGAACGGACGCACCCGTTCGTTCCGTGCAACTTCCTTGGAAGGACAAGCTCGCCTCCGGTACCTACCTGCTTCGTGTGGATGCCATGGACAGGACCTTCACCTTCAACGTGATCATCCAATGAGCGCAAATCGGACCCCGGTCCGCCTCCTGGGCGCGACGTTCGCCTTGTTCCTGTGCATGGCGCCTGTTGCTGGAGCGCAGGCACAACCAGGCACCGCCCCCTTGCGCCACACCGCGCCCTCGGCGCACGCCCACCTCCATGCACGGTTCCCGATCACCCATGCCCACGTGGGCGAGCGGGGCGGTGGTGCGCCCAACGATGCGTGCGACAGCGCCGTGGTGCAAGCCGTACCGGTCCCCGGTGATCTCACCCTCTTCGGGGACAATACCCTCGCCACGGACAGCGAAGGCTTCGGCTACAACACGGTTTGGGAAGCGTTCGTGATCACGGATTGCGCCCAGGTACAGGTGGATCTCTGCGGGACCAGCCCCGTGTTCGGCAACTACTTCACGGACCTGGTGATCGGCTGCACGCTGGACAGCGTGATCGGTGCATCCTCGGTCACCGACTGCGGCGATGGCAATGTGGCACTGGCCTTCGGCCCATTGGAGCCCGGGACCTACCATGTGCCCATCTTGATGGAACCCGGCGTGGCGGAAGGCCCCTACACGCTGCACATCACCACCCTCCCCTGTACCGCGGCACCGTTGAACGATGCCTGTGAGAACGCGGTGCCCGAGGCGCTTTTCGCGGGCGGTGCGCTCTTCTTCAACGGCGACAATACGACCGCGACCGCGGCAGGCGATGGCGTGTTCGACAGTGCACCCACCGTCTGGCACGCCTTCACCACCACCGAATGCCTGGACGTGACCGTGGGGTATTGCGCCACGGCACCGCCCTTCGGCGATTTCTGGGTGGATCTTGCCACGGACTGTCCGGCCACCGCGTTCATCACCCCCACCGCGCACGACTTCTACAACGGATGCGGCAACCCGAACCTCAGCATGTTCTTCAACGACCTGCCGCCGGGCACCTATTGGATCCCCGTGCTGCGTTCCGCGCTGGCCACTGGTCCGTATGCCGTGAACGTGGAGGCCACTGCATGCGACCAGCCTCCAGTGAACGACAGTTGCTCGGCCGTGCCGCCGGTCGATCTCGCTTTGAACGCGACCATCGTGTTCGAAGGGAGCACCACCAACGCGACGACCGGCGGCGATGCCGAACCCGGCTCCCTGCTCGACCTGAACGGGCAGCCGGTGGTGTGGCATGCGTTCAGCACCGCCGAATGCATGGCGCTGATCGTGCGGTATTGCGGCACCTCGCCCGTGTTCACCGCGTGGTATGCCTTCCTGGCGGTCACGTGCCCGGCGGACGACCAGATCATCTTCCCAGATGGATATGACGTGACCGCGTGCGGCGATGGCAATGTGAGCGCCTATTATGCGGAACTGCCCTCCGGCACCTATCATCTACCGGTGCTCATGGACCCGTTCGAGGCGATCGGCGAGTACCAGATCGAGGTCATTTCCGATTCGTGCCTGACCACCGTCGTACCCACGCTCCCGTTGAGGCAACCGCCGGCCGTGAGCTCCGATGGCGCCACAGCATGGTGGTGGGGCCCTGAAGGAGAGCACGCGCTGATGTTGACCGATATGACCGGCCGCACGGTGTGGAGCGGAAGGGAGCATCTCGGGTACGGCACATCGGTAACCGGGCTCAGCGCCCTGCGTCTGCGCAAGGGAGCGTACGTGCTTTCCGTCGCATCCCGCAACGAGGTGGTCCGGGAGCGGCTGGTCCTGGGAGAATAGGGGAGGCGCACGTCCGGAACCTTGAGGTGGAAGCCGGGGTATAAAGGCCCCTGATCGATCCGCCATGCGCCTGCTGCTGCTCTCCTTCGTGCTCATCGCATTCCTCCCGAACGGCGCACATGCGCAGGAAGAAGGCGGGGCCGAGACCGCGTTCCTGCCCGTGAGCGGCAGGGTGACCGATGGCGAGAACAAGATGGCCGGCTGCCGGATCGAGCTCTACAAGGGCAACGAACGGATCTCCAGCTACACCACCGACAAGAGCGGGAAGTTCGAGATGCCCCTGGACCTCGGCGAGGTATGGGGCATCGAATTCGTGAAGGAGGGTTTCGTGGCCAAGCGCATGGTGTTCGACACGCACATGCCCAAAATGCCCAAGGACGCGGAGATCGTGATCGCACCCATCGTCATGGAAGTGAGCCTGTTGGAACGGACGCGGTACGGCGGCGCCAATACCGATGACCTGGATTTCCCCTTCGCCATGGTGAAGTGGAACAAGAGCCAGCAGACGTTCGCGCAGGACCAGGAATACAACATGGGCATGCAGCGCACCAATGGCGCCCTGTTGCTCATGGCCGCACGAAGCGAGAAGCACTGATGTCGTACCCCGCCAAGCCCATCCGCATCCTCGCCATCGCGCTGGGCGCATTGACGATCGTGGTCCCGAGCGGGGCCACCGATCCGGCGAACGCCGGTTGTGGCACTTCGGTGCTGAACGTGCTGGGGCGCGTGCGCAACACCGATGGCGATCCGCTGGACAGCGTGCACGTGCTGGTGGACCAGGAGGGCGAGCCGATCGACAGCCTGTGGGCCGATGCCCGTGGCCGCTTCGCCATGACGCTGGACATCGGCGGGTTCTACGGCGTGAAGCTCTCGCGGCGCGGGTACATCGTCAAACGGTTCGTGGTCGATGCACGTGCCGAGGATCCCTCCAGTGTGGTCACCGGCCCTTTCTCCGCCGACGTGGAGCTTCGGCCCGAAGCCGACCTTGCCGAAGTGGACATCTCGGAGCTCGACATGCCCTATGCCTTCGTGAAATACGCCCCCGAGGAACATGCGTTCGTGGTGGACGAGGCGTACATCATCGAGATGAAGAAGGTGGAAGCCGCACTGATGCTGAGCGCCGCACGCGCGCGCAAACGCGGGAAGCCGTAGCGTTCCGGTTCCCTACCTTGGCCAGCGTTCCAGATCACGCCATGGCCATCCGTCGCCCGTTCAACCTGAAACAGTGGATCGCGGATCACCGCGACCTGCTGAAACCCCCGGTGGGGAACAAGAACCTTTACGCCGATGCCGGCGACTACATCGTAATGGTCGTGGGCGGGCCCAATGCGCGCAAGGACTACCATTGGAACGAGACGGAGGAGCTCTTCTATCAGGTCGAAGGCGACATCGAGGTGGGGATCCAGGAAGACGGCAAGGCGGTCACCATCCCGATCAAGGAAGGGGAACTGTTCCTGCTGCCGGGCCGCACCCCGCACCAGCCCCGCCGCGGACCGAACACGGTGGGCCTGGTGATCGAGGTGAAGCGCGATGATCGCGAAATGGAGGACGGGCTGCAGTGGTACTGCGAGAAATGCAACCACCTGCTGCACGAGTACAGGTTCGTGCTCCGCAACATCGAGAAGGACTTCCTGCCGCGTTTCCGCGAGTTCTACGGCAACCAGGCCCTGCGCACCTGCACGCGCTGCGGGCACGTGATGGAGACGGACCCCCGTTTCGTGTGACGGCCGCGCGATGCCCGAGCTGCTCTCCATCGACATCCACACGCACATCCTGCCGGAGCACATCCCCGATTTCGGGCGACGCTTCGGGTACGGGGGCTTCATCCACCTGGACCACCACAAGCCCGGGTGCGCCCGCATGATGCAGGACGACAAGTTCTTCCGCGAGGTGCAGGCCAACTGCTGGGACCCGGAGGTCCGCCTGCAGGAGGCTGATGTGCACCACGTCCACGTGCAGGTGCTCAGCACCGTGCCGGTCATGTTCAGCTATTGGGCGCGCCCGCACGATGCACTGGCGTTGTCGCAATTCCTCAACGACCATATCGCGGGCATCGTGGACCGCTGGCCCCAACGGTTCGTGGGCTTGGGCACGCTGCCCCTGCAGGACACCGATCTGTCGGTGAAGGAACTGGAACGTTGCAAGGCCATGGGCATGGCAGGGATCCAGATCGGTACGCACGTGGAAGGCATGAACCTGGGTGAGCCGCGGTTGTTCCCGGTGTTCCAGGCATGCGAAGCGTTGGGCATGGCGGTGTTCGTGCATCCGTGGGACATGATGGGGAAAGACCGCATGGACAAGTACTGGCTGCCCTGGCTCGTGGGCATGCCGGCGGAGACCACCGTGGCCATCGCCTCCATGATCTTCAGCGGGCTGTTCGGGAAACTGCCGCGCCTTCGCGTGGCCTTCGCGCATGGCGGCGGGTCCTTCCCGTCCACCATCGGTCGCATCCAGCACGGCTTCGAAGTGCGCCCCGACCTGTGCGCGGTGGACAATCCGGTGGGCCCTCGGGAATACCTGGGCCGGTTCTGGATCGACGCGTTGGTGCATGATCCGGCCATGCTCACCTACGTGACCGACCTGCTGGGTCCCGAGCGCGTGGCCATGGGTACCGACTATCCCTTCCCTCTGGGCGAACTGGAACCGGGCGCGTTGATCCGGTCCATGCCATGGTCCGATGCGAAGAAGGAGATGCTCCTGAGCGGTGCAGCGCTGCAGTGGCTCGCCGCACCACGCAGCCGGTTCGTTCCAGGTACCTAGCGGACCAGGTTCACGTGCCCGAACACCTTGTGCCGGGTACCGCTCAGTTCGCGGTAGTCGATCCGCCACACATAGGTGTCGATGGGCGAGGGCACCCCGCTGTACGTGCCGTCCCACGGCCGTTGCAGGTCGCTGGCTTCGTAGATCTTCTCGCCCCAGCGGTTGAACACGTACATCTTGAACTCGTCGATCTCCGTTCCCAGGGCGAAGAACAGGTCGTTCACGCCGTCGCCATCGGGTGTGAAGGTGTTCGGCACGTAGAGCGTGCCTTCGATGATCACGTACACCGCATCGGTGGCCGTGCACCCGTTGGTGTCGGTGATCTGCACGGTGTATTCGGTGCTGGTTTCCGGGAACACCGTGGGATCCGGGCATTCGATGCAGGTGATGTCCGCATCGGGGCTCCAGAGCAGCGTGCCCGTGCCGATGGCGTGCAAGGTGGTTGAGCCCCCGAAGGGAAGGGTCACATCTTCGCCGGCGTACACGCTGGGTGCCGGGAACACCTCCACGGTCACCCAAGTGGTATCGTCGCAGCCGATCGGGTCCGATACCACTACCGTATAGGTGGTGGTGCTGGTGGGCGAAGCCACGGTACTGGCGGCATCGGTAACGGAAAGCGAGGCCGCAGGCGACCAGTCGTACACCGTGCCGCCGCTGGCGAACAACGTAACGCTCTGTCCGGGGCAAATGATCGTGTCCGGCCAGGCGTCCGCAACGACCGTGATCACATCCACGAACACGCTGTCGAGCACCGCGGCGCACGCGTTGACGAGCGTAACGTAGTAGGTGGTGGGCGCGGGAGGGGTTACCACGGGGTCGGGCACGGAAAGGTCGGTGAGGCCGGGTGCGGACTGCCAGAGGTAGCTGTCGCCTCCGCTCACCTGCAGTTGTACGGATCCTCCTTCGCAGGCCGCGGTATCATTGGTCACGGGTTCCGGGGGATCGAATTGCACCGTCACGGTCAGTGAGTCGTGCACGATGCAACCGTCCGGTGTGGTGATCTCCACAACGTAGATCGTGGTATCCGTGGGGAATGCCCAGGGGTTCTCTGCCGTGGGGTCCGAAAGCGAGGTGGCCGGCGACCACAGATACGACCCGCCGCCATCGGCCGTGATCGTCACGCTATCGCCCAGGCAGATCACCGCGTCGGGGCCTGCTTCGCCGAACGGCACGGCGTACACCACCGTCACGCTGGCGGTATCGCTGCCGCAACTGTCGCTCACGATCACGTAGTACGTCACGCTGCTGTCGGGCGAGGCCCACGGGTCGGCGATGGTGGTGTCGCTGAGCCCGTAGGATGGGTACCAGAGGTAGTCCGTTCCGCCGTAGGCATGCAATTGGATCGAGTCGCCATCGCACAAGGGTGGAGGTGGATCGACGGAAGCGTCGGCGCCATCGAGCACGGTGATGGAGAGGTAGGCCGTGTCGCTGGGCGTGCAGTCGCTGCTATCGCTCAGGATCATCATCACCACGTAGATGCCGGTGTCCGCGTACACGTGGGTGGGTTCGAACACCGTGCTCGAATCGCCATCGCCGAAATACCACAGGTACGACGTGCCGCCGGAGCTCAGGTTGTCGAACACGGCGGCGTTGGGCATGCAGAGGTAGTCGGGGCCCGCGATGTCGATCAACGCCACGGGCTGGCTCAGGGCCATCTTGAACACGCCGAGGTTGCAATTGAAACTGTTGTTGGTGTTGCTCCACGCGCCGGGTGTGGTGGGAAAATCATCGTTGCCGCCGCAGCCCGCGCACACGGCCTGGTACACGTTCCCGTTCTTGTCGAAGCGTGAGGTACCGCCGTCCACGTGCTCCAGGCTGGTGGGGCCGCCGAAGAAAGTTGCGTAGTTCAATGCGGTGGCTTCGGGTTCGAGCACGATCAGCCAGAAGTCGCTCCCATCGGTGGTGGATTGGATCGCACCGGCGGTGACCGGCAGGCCGAAGGTGGTGCTGAGGTCGGCTTGAGCGTTCGTGTTCACAAGGCCGCCCCATCCGCTGAAGTAGATCTGTCCGCAATCGCTCACCAGGAAGGCGCCGGGCGAAATGTCCTCGGCGCCCGTGCCCGCGCCGATCACCGTGCTCCATGACGAGGTGGAAAGGTCGGCCGAGAACTTGTGGATGAACTGCGAACTGCCGGGGTCGGTGTACTTGCCGGGGGTCACGGGGTACGCGCCGTGGGTCTGCCCCACCACGTAAACCTGATCGGCCGGATCGAGCTGCACGAAATAGCATTGGTCGTAAGCCGACGTGCCCACGTAGGTGCTGGAGACCAACAGTGGCCCTCCCGGTGCGAAGTGCGCGATCCAGCCGTCGAGCGTGCCGTTGAACGTGGCATCGAAGGGCGAACCCGCCATGGGCAGGTTGGCGCTGTTGGTGCCACCGGTCACGTAGATGTCGCCGGCGCTGTCGAACTGCACGCCGTAGGCCGCATCGGTCGCACTGCCGCCGAAGTAGGTGGCGAACTGCAGGGTGGTGAGGCCGGCGTCCATGCGGAACACGTATCCGTCCTGATCACCGCCGCCGTAGGCCGTCATGGGCGCACCGGGCGTGGTGGGAATGTCCGTGCTCGCCGTGCATGTGGCCACCACGGGCCGTTGCGAGGGATCGAGCGCCACCTCTCCCCGGAAGGAATCACCGTAATTCCAAGCCGTGGTGGGCGAATTGTTCACCCCGTCGCTGTTGCTCCCGCCGATGTAGGTTGCACCGATCAGGGCCGTGGCGGTATTGTTCAGGTGCGCCAGCACCACATCGCAGCCCGACACGTGGCTGTAGCCGTAGCCGATGCCGAAGATCAGGGCGGGGCCCGCGCCGAACGTGGGGTCGTAGCAACCGGCCGGCACGGGAAAATCGCTGGAGCCGCTGGTGCCGAGGACGAACAGCTCGTCGTTGTCGTTCACCACCAGGCTGTGCGGCGTCTCGTTGCCGGTGAAGCCGCCCAGATAGGTGCTCCACACCAGGCTGGTCCCATCGGGCGACCACTTGGTGAGGCCCATGTCGATCGTGGCTCCAGCGAAGGACGGTTGGAGCACGCCGAGCGTGATCGGATAGCCGATGCCGAACACGATACCCCCGCCGTAAAGGTGGCCGGTGTCGTCGTAGGTGGCGGTGCAACCGAAGTTGTCAGCCGTGCTTCCGGTGTAGCTGGCGAAAGTGAGCGTGGGGTCGATGGTGATGCGGTCGCCGGACTGCAGGCAGAACGCCCCGGATCGTACCGCCGGCCTTCCGCAGAAGTGGAATCCGACCGTGTTCCCATGGAGCACATAGGCCGACGTGACCTCGCGGGTGATCCCGTCGCGCTCAACGAAACTTGCTGGCGCCTCCTCCACTACTTCGCCGGTCGATAGTGCCACATGCAGCGCCCCATCGATCAGCGACAGCCCGTCCTGCCCGGCATACCGCATCCGGATCAGGCCGGGATCCGTGCCCGGCGCCACGATCAGGTCGTACTTCAATCCATGGCGCCCGTCGAGCCTCAGGTCCACGCCGGGGTACAGGTTCCGCACCCACGCCACGCCATATACCGCGCAGCCGGATCCCCAGTGCGAAGGCTCGTTCCCGAGGAAGTAGTTCTCGTATTGGGGTTGCCGTTGCGCTCCCTCTCCCGCACCACCGGCCGCCCCTTCGAAGGTCACGCGGTAGGCGTGCATGCGCAGAGGCGGGGCCGCCTCATCGTGCACGTGCCCATGCTCGGCAAGAGGCCCCCCGCGAGCCATCACATAGGTCAAGGCGCCTGTTTCCACGAACAGCACCCCCCCGGGTATGTTCGCCCGGAACAGCACCTGTTCGGGCCATTGCCCCCGGTTCTCGGTGAACGCCACATCGGGCCCGCCCGCGCGGCATAGCAGCGCGAACATCCCCCCGAGCAGCGTGGCAAATGGCCTCATGTACGAATACCGCGTCAAATTACCCCTCCATTGACCTTCCCCACGCCCCCAACGTTGCTTGGAGGGGGATCCTGACGGATCGACGGGGTGCAGGGTGCCCCGTGCCCCCACCCCGTACCTTCGCGGCGTCCATGAGCGACCAGTTGAAGCACGAGTGCGGCATCGCCCTCATCCGACTGCGCAAACCCCTGCGCCATTACCAACAGAAGTACGGCTCTCCCCTCTACGGCCTCAACAAGTTGTACCTCCTCATGGAGAAGCAGCACAACCGGGGGCAGGACGGCGCCGGCGTGGCCACCATCAAGCTGGATCCCGCCCCGGGCCAGAACTTCATGGACCGCGACCGCAGCACCGACAAGGATGCCATCCAGCGCATTTTCGGACGGATCCAGAAGGGCTTCCTCGAGGCCACGGCCGGTGCGGCACCCGGCACGCAGGATCCGGCGTGGTTGAAGGCCCATGTGCCTTTCATGGGCGAACTGCTCCTGGGACACCTGCGGTATGCCACGTTCGGCAAGGACGGGTTGGAGAACTGCCACCCGCGTCGCCGCTTGAGCAATTGGATCACGCGCAACCTGGTGGTGGCCGGCAACTTCAACATGACCAATGTCGATGAACTCTTCCACCTGCTGGTGACGATCGGCCAGCACCCGAAGGAGCGCAGCGATACGATGACGGTGCTGGAGAAGATCGGCCACTTCCTGGACGTGGAGAACGACCGGCTGGCACAGATCCACCGGCAGTTGGGCTACAACGACCGGCAGATCACGCAGGTGATCGCCGAGAAACTGGACGTGCGCAGCGTGCTGATGAACAGTGCCGCTGATTTCGACGGCGGGTACGCGCTGGCCGGCATGATCGGCCATGGCGACGCCTTCGTGCTGCGCGACCCTGCCGGCATACGGCCCGCCCACTGGTACAGCGACGATGAAGTGGTGGTGGTGGCCAGCGAACGCCCGGCCATCCAGACCGCGTTCTCCGTGAAGGCCGATCAGGTGCGTGAACTGGAACCCGGCCACGCCCTCATCATCCGCAAGAACGGTGAGGTGAGCGAGGAGCCGGTGCGCGAGCCGCTGGAGAAACGGTCGTGCAGCTTCGAACGCATCTACTTCAGCCGTGGCAACGACAAGGATGTCTATCGCGAACGCATCGAACTGGGCCGGTCCACCGTGCCGGCGATCCTCGATGCCGTGGACCATGACCTGGAGAACACCGTGTTCAGCTTCATCCCCAACACGGCCGAAGTGGCCTGCTACGGTGTGCTCAAGGGCGTTGAGGACCACCTGAACGCGATCAAGGAGCAGCGCATCCTGGAGCTGGGCCCCGCTCCCGATCCGTCGCGGTTGCGCAACATCCTGAACATGCGGCCGCGGCTGGAGAAGGTGGCCATCAAGGACGCCAAGCTGCGCACCTTCATCACCAACGACGAGGCCCGCGACGACCTCGTGGCGCACGTGTACGACATCACCTACGGCGCGGTACGGCCCGGCAAGGACAATCTGGTGGTGATCGACGACAGCATTGTGCGCGGCACCACGCTGCGGCAGAGCATCCTGCGGATCCTGGACCGGCTGGAGCCGCGCCGCATCGTAGTGGTGAGCAGCGCGCCCCAGATCCGCTACCCCGATTGCTACGGCATCGACATGGCCAAACTGGGCGACCTCGTGGCCTTCCAGGCGGCCATCGCCCTGCTGAAGGAGACCAAGCAGGAGAACATCATCGACGACGTGTACGACCGTTGCCAGGAACAGCTGAAACGGCCGCTGGGAGCGGTGCAGAACGTGGTGAAGGACATCTACCGCCCGTTCACCTCGCAGCAGATCAGCGACAAGGTGGCCGAATTGCTCACCCCGCCGGACATCAACGCGGAGGTGCGCATCATCTTCCAGAGCATCGAGGGGCTGCACGCCGCCTGCCCTGCGCACAAGGGCGATTGGTACTTCACCGGCGATTACCCCACGCCCGGTGGCAACCGCGTGGTGGACCGCGCCTTCGTGAACTTCATGGAAGGTCGGAACGTGCGGGCCTACTGAGGCTGCAGCACCAGGCGCCCCTTCTTCCGCCACTTCTTCACCTGCTTCGTGGCGGCCTGCACGCGCGCATCGCCGTGCACCACGATCCGTGATCCGGCCGCGAGGCGAAGTGCCGCCTTGGGCGCCAGTTCCAGCGTGCTGCCCGGCAGCAGGTGCAGTTCCGAGCCGTTCTCCAGTTCCAGCTTCGCTTTCGCGGCAAGGTGCATGCGCGCGCCGGGCAACACGGTGAGCCGGGTGGGGTCGCTGAAGTACGTGATCGCACCCACGGATTCGGGCCGGTCCAGCCGCGTGGGCGTGCGCGAACGGTCCAGCAGGATCCGCCGGCCGGGGGCCAGGAAGAGCGCGTATCCCCGGTGGCCTTCGATCGCATGCAGTACGATGCTGTCCGCGCACCACCGCAGGTCGCGATCGATGTAGGTGTCGTTGTTGCGTACGCGCACTTCGATGGACCCGTCGGGCCGCTCCGCCACGATGCGCACGCTCACACCGTTCAGGTGGATCGTGCGCACATCGGGCTTGCCGCCCTTGTACCGGGACTTGGTGCCCGTGCTCACCAGTGTCAGCACGTTCGCGCTGGAAGGGTTTGTTCCCATGCCCAGAACGGGATTGCCGGCAAGGGTGAAGGCGTGCGCGGTGCGCCCGAAGAAGATCGCATTGTTGTGAAGGCCGTCGTCGCGGCGCGCCATGTTGGGGATGTAGTGCTCCTTGCGTTCGAGGAGACCGTCGCCGTTCCGATCGTACACGGGCAGTTCCTGCTCGCAATTGCCCGTCAACGGGTTCTGCAGGTCGGAGCGCTGCACGTAGGAGATCACCTGCCCGCCGAAGGGGCATTTGTCGTTCAGCGTGTCGTCGCCCAGGTACACATCGAAATGCCCGGATGCCGTGAGGGGGTGGAGGTAGTCGGCATCGCCGCCGAAGACGTTCTTGCCCGCGCGCTCTTCGCGATCCACCTGCACCTGCATGTACAGACCGGGTCGGGCGGGCTCGATGCAGGAGGCGTTGTCGGCTTCCCAGTGGAAGCGGTCCGTGGGCGATCCGTTGCGCGCGAGGGTTTGGTGGTTCTCCACCCAGATCCATTCCGGCAGCTCGTCGTCGGCCAGGTAGGGCAGCCTGATCCGGAGCGCATCGCCGGAGGTCACGAAGTCGCGCAGCACGAACAGGCCGGTATCGCCGGCCACCGGGTCCAGATCGCCGTTCACGCCATGGCCGTCGTGGTCGCGTGCGTTGATGCGGTAACGCGCGTTGGGGGCCCGCCAGCCCAGGCGGTCGCGGTCCCAACCGCTGCAGGTGAGCAGGCTGCTACTGGCCGCGCCCATCAGGCTCCAGCCCCCTTGCAAGTTGATGAAGTAGCTCTGGAACTGCGATGCGTTGCCGCCCCCGCTGTGGAAGTTGTTGCCGCCCAGCAGCAGGTGGTTGAACTCGTGCTTCAGGATCTCGAAGGGCAACGCGTTCATGGCGCCGAAGCGGCTCTGGGAGTCGCTGTCGAACCCGTACAGCTTGCCGCTGCTGCCGGGGTCGGTGCTGCCCTGCCCGTGCGTGAGCGCACTGTTCCGCAGGATCGTCATCACATGATCGTAGCTGTGCGGGGTGTCCGGCCCGGGTTCCTTCGGGTAACCCACGCGCCCCACTTCCTTCCACAGGTCGAAGTCGTCGATGGCGAGGCCGTGCGCGGTGTGCAGGGCGCCGAGCTTGTTCGCTTCGGCCACCGCCATGGCGCTCCAGTTGCTCATGTTCTTCTGCTCGCTCTCACGGATCGTGAGGATCCGGTCGATCCGATCACCGAGCACCACGAAGTCGCCCATGGATACATCGTGGTAGTAGCGCGTGACCATGGCCTTGGGTTGCGCGAGGGGCTGGGGATCGAACACGTCGTCCTTCCACGTGGGCAGCTGGCCCTTGGGCCAATGCGCCGATCCGTTCGGTTGCGGGTCCTTCTCCGGGTGCACGTCGTACTCGATCTCCGCGAAGAGCACAAGGATCCGGATCGTCCCGTGCGGGCTCAGGTACCAGCCGTTCTCGCTGAAGGGGACATTGGCGCTGTCGGCTTGGGCGAACGATCGCGCGGCACACGCCAGCGCAAGACAGAGGAGCAACGAACGCATGTGCCGAATGTACCGCTAAGCCTTCGGCGCCTTGTACAATGGAACGGTACTGCACGGCTCGCCGAACATCAGGCTCTTCACCACCGGTAGAAGCTTCGCGCTCAGCTCCACATACGCGTTCAGCGGCACGGGCAATTTGCTGCAGCCTTTCACCACCACGCGCGCGTTGCGGTAGGGCTCCACGTCCAAGTGCTGCACGAAGCGAGTGAACACGGCGCGCTCCAACTGTTCCGTGTCGCCCTGCGTGATGAAGGCCGCGTACGGTTGCAGGTGCGTGGCCACCAGCATGAAGGCCCAGGTGGGCACGATGGCATCGGCGCTGCAATGCA
>CAZFAW010000029.1:10970-13716 GCA_964517015.1 uncultured Chryseobacterium sp. | reverse complement strand
TACTGCCGCTGGTGAAGAGCACGTAGAGCAGATCCTCGGCCGTGGCCGGGCAGGGACCTTTGAAGATCGGACCATGATCAAAGTCGATGTCCTCGATGAGCAGGACCATGGCCGCAGTGCCCGTGAACAGATGCCGATGCGCCTTGCTGGTGATCACCACCGGTGGCTGGGCGTCCTGTAGCATGCCGGCGATGCGCTCGGCAGGGTAGGCGGGGTCGATGGGCACGTAGGCGGCACCGGCCCGGAGAATGCCGAGGATGGAGAGGATGAGCTCGGGCGACCGATCGAGGCAAAGTCCTATGGTGCGACCATGGACGGGACCTTCGGCGTGCAACCGGGCTGCGAGCCGCCCGGAGCGCTGGCTCAGTTCCTTGTAGTCGAAGCTCCGGTCTTCCGCGAACAAGGCAGGTTGGTCCGGGAACCTGGCTGCCTTGGTAATGAATGGTTCAATGGCCGTCGTTGACCGCGCGCGTTCGTCCATCCGTAGTCCGTTCAGTTTCCGCTGGTGGAAAGAAGGTCGTTGAACGCTCGGGAACGATGAAGGTTAAGGTCATGCGAACGCTCGGGGGATGAAGGTAAAGATCCGGCTGTTCATCCGGCTCGAGGGCGCGTTCGTCGTTATGAACAGGGGGTACGCCGAAGCCTGATGCGGGAGGGGCGGCCGACCTTCCGCGGAACGGCCGCTGCACCGGGCGCTGGTGGGGTTCCGATCCTTACCGGATACGGCGCGTTCACCGCGCGCGCGTACGCGCGAGGAGGGTACTTTTGGCGCCCTTTCATGATGGCGATCAGGCGGAAACTCACTGCACTCGGTGCGGCATTGGTCATGGCCACGGGCCAGGCGGATGCGCAATCGATCTCGCATGACCGTTCCGTGCAGGCGTGGGCCACGGTGCAATCGGCACCTCCGCGGATCACGATCAATTGGGCCAGCCACGCCAACACGACCGGTTTCACGGTCTATCGGAAACTGAAAACGGCCACCAGTTGGGGTTCTGCGATCGCCTCGCTGGGCGCGAGCAGCCTGCAGTACGTGGACAACAGCGTGGCGCTGAACACGAGCTACGAGTACAAGATCATCCGCAGTACAAGCAATCTGGGCAATGGCTACGGGTATGTGAACGCAGGCATCGAGTTGGCGATGGTGGAAGCACGGGGCAAGGTGGTGTTGATCGTGGACAACACCTTTTCCTCGTCTTTGTCGACGCAGCTGCTGCAACTCGCAACGGATCTCGAGGGCGATGGATGGAAGGTGCTGCGGCACGACGTGGCCCGCACGGCCCCTGTGACCAGTGTGAAGGCGCTCATCACCGCGGACTACACCGCGGACCCCACCAATGTGAAGGCCGTGCTGTTGATCGGCCACGTGCCGGTGCCGTACAGCGGCAACCTCGCGCCCGATGGGCACGGCAACCACTACGGGGCCTGGTCGGCCGACGCGTACTACGGCGAGATGAACGGCAGCTGGACCGACAACTCGGTGAACAGCACCGGCCAGCTCGATCCCAGGAACAACAACGTGGTGGGCGATGGGAAATTCGATCAGACCGCGATCCCGGGCACCATGGAACTGGCCGTGGGGCGTGTGGACATGGCCAACCTGCCCGCCTTCAGCCAGAACGAGAACACGCTCTTGAGCAACTACCTGCTCAAACTGCACGGCTGGAAGCACAAGCTGATCACCGCGCAGACCCGGGCCTTGGTCGACGACAATTTCGGCGGGTACGGCGATGCGTTCGCCCAAGCGGGATGGCGGGGCTTCGCTCCTTTGGTGGATCCCGCCAACGTTTCCGCGATCGACTATTTCACCAGCATGTCCGCGGGAAGCTACTTGTGGAGCTACGGTTGCGGGGGCGGTTGGTGGGACAATGCCGGAGGCGTGGGCAGCACGGCCCAGTTCGCAACGAGCAACCTGCAGGGCATCTTCACCATCCTGTTCGGCAGCTATTTCGGCGACTTCGATTGCCAGAACAACTTCCTGCGTGCCGCATTGGCATCGGGCACCACCCTCACCAACTTCTGGAGCGGATACCCCAATTGGTTCTTCCACCATATGGGGCTCGGTGAGACCATCGGGTACGAGGAGGTGATCACGCAGAACAACGCCAGCAGCCTCTACGAGCCGGCCAACTCGAACGCGGGGCGGGTGCACATCTGCCTCATGGGCGATCCCACCCTGCGCATGCACGTGGTGCCGCCCCCCTCTTCGGTGGTGTGCACGTACGTGAACAGCACCACGGGCAACATCACCTGGACGGCGGCCAGCGGTTCCGTGCTCGGCTATCACGTATACCGGTGGAACGGCACCGATTGGGTGCGTCGCACCACGACGGCCGTAACGGGAACCCTTTTCGTGGACAACATCACCGGGCTCACCGGAACGGTGAAGTACATGGTGCGTGCGCTCAAGTTGGAAGTGAGCCCCAGCGGCAGTTACTACAACTTGAGCCAGGGCATCCAGGGCCAGATGGCGATCAGCGGCGTGGTGACCGATTGCCTTGGCGTGGTGGGCGGTCCGGCGCTGCCGGGCACGGCATGCAACGATGGGAATTCCGCCACGGGGAACGACACATGGAACGGCAGCTGCCAATGCGTGGGCCAGCCGATCGATTGTCTCGGCGCCATAGGCGGAAGCGCCCTGCCCGGCACACCCTGCAACGATGGCAATGCCTGCACCACCAACGACGTCTGGAGCGCCGGATGCACCTGCGCCGGCACCTACAGCGGCGACTCCGATGGCGATGGC
>CAZFAW010000029.1:5553-10870 GCA_964517015.1 uncultured Chryseobacterium sp. | reverse complement strand
GTGAACGCGCACTCCGTTTGCCTGAGCGTGGACCAGGACCCCAGCGGCGATGCAGAAGAGGCCGAGAACGGCAACATCTACAACAGCGAAGGCCCACTGGACCTGACCCTGGACAGCGACCCTACGCATTGGCGCGGGCAACAGGTGGTCGGGCTCCATTTCGATTCCGTGCCCATCGCGCAGGGATCGAGCATCATCGCGGCGCATGTGCAGTTCACTGCGCGTACCACCGAGAACGTGGATCCCTGCCAGTTGCAGATCGCCTTCGAAGAGAGCCTGAACGCCGCACCGATCGGTTGGGGAGTGAACGATATCAGCCTGCGCTCCGCGGGCACCTCGGTCGACTGGTCGCCGCCGGCATGGAACGCGGTGGACGAGAGCAACGCTGCGCAGCGTTCGCCCGACCTGGCCGCATTGCTCCAGCACGTGATCGACCAACCGGGCTGGAGCACGGGAAGTGCGGTGCTCGCCACCCTGCGTGGTACCGGCGGTCGCAGTGCCTGGCAGACCGAGGAGGATCCCGGAAAGGCGGCGCGCTTGTGCGTCACCTGGCTGCCCGTGTTCGATTGCTTGGGCGTGGAGGAAGGACCCGCCATGCCCGGAACTCCATGCGATGATTCCACCGCCACCACAGGCAACGATCTGTGGCAGACCGACTGCACCTGCAGCGGTGAACCTCTCGATTGCCTTGGCGTACCCGGTGGCAGCGCACTGCCGGGAACCGCATGCGACGATGCGGACAGCACCACCGTGAACGATGCCTGGCTCCCGGGCTGCGTGTGCCAGGGCGTTCCACCCGTGATCGACTGCTTGGGCGTACCGGGCGGGGCGGCATTGCCGGGAACCCCGTGCGACGATGGGAGCAGCGGTACCGGCAATGATGTCTATCAGGCCGATTGCACCTGCGCAGGCGAACCGATCGATTGCCAGGGCGTGATCGGCGGGCCTGCACTTCCGGGCACGGCTTGCAACGACGGCGATCCCGATACCGGCAACGATGCCTACCAGAGCGACTGCAGTTGCGCGGGTGAGCCGTTCGATTGTGCCGGTGTGCCCGGCGGCACCGCGCTTCCCGGCGCTCCATGCGACGACAGCGACGCAGGTACGGGGAACGATCTCTGGCAAAGCGACTGCACCTGCGTGGGTGAACCGCTGGATTGCCTGGGTATGCCCGGCGGATCCGCCCTGCCCGGCACGGGTTGCGACGATGGCGATGGCACCACCGGTGACGATACGTGGCAGGCGGACTGCACCTGCATCGGGCTTCCGCTCGACTGCATGGGCGTGCCCGGCGGTTCCGCAGTGCCCGGCACGGATTGCGACGATGGCGATGGCACCACAGGCGATGATACCTGGCAGGCGGACTGCACCTGCATCGGCTTGCCGCTCGATTGCCTGGGCGTTCCCGGCGGGTCGGCCCATCCAGGGACCGCATGCGATGACGGAGACCCCGACACCGGCGAGGACCAATGGAACGCCAGCTGCGAGTGCCTTGGGACGCCGTACGATTGCCAGGGTGTTGTCGGTGGCCCGGACATGCCTGGCGCAGGTTGCGACGACGGTGATGCGGACACGGGCGCCGATACGTGGGGCGTCGACTGCATTTGTGCGGGGCTCCCGTACGATTGCGCAGGAACTCCCGGCGGCACGGCGCTTCCCGGTACCGCGTGCGACGATTCGGATCCAGGCACGGGCAACGACCAGTGGCTGGGCAACTGCACGTGCGTGGGCGAAGCGTACGACTGCAATGGCGTGGCCGGAGGCCCCGCATTACCCGGCACCTCATGCGACGATGGCGATCCCAACACCGGCAACGATGCCTGGACCAGTCTGTGCACGTGCATCGGCATACCGATCGATTGCGCCGGAGTGATCGGCGGTTCGGCCTTCGTCGATGGGTGCGGAACCTGCGCAGGTGGCACCACGGGGGTGGATCCCGATCCGGACCAGGACCTGGATTCGGTGCTCGATTGCGACGACAATTGCCCTGCGCTTGCGAACCCCTCGCAGTTGGATTTCGACCTGGACCAGCACGGCGATGCCTGCGATAACTGCCCATGGATCTTCAACCCCGGGCAGGAGGATGACGACGGCGACGGGATCGGCAACCCCTGCGACCTCGTGGGCATCGAAGAAATGGATGCTGCGGTGCCGTTCGGTTTATGGCCCGATCCCACGGACGGGGTCGTGCACCTTGAGTGGAAGGGGGAACGTGCGCAACGGATCGCCGTGCTCGACATCGCCGGAGCGGTGGCCCTTATCCTTGAACCTGCTGACGCGATCGATCTGGGTGTGCTCGCACAGGGCACGTACCAGGTGGTGTTGATCGGTGCGCACGGCAGCGTGCTGGCCCACGCACGGGTGGTGCGGCAGTAGGTCCGCTCCGGTTCGTCTGATCGTGGAAAACAAGGCCTGTGGAAGGCTTGTCGGATAAAGCTCGTCCTTCGTCCGGCGCGGAGCGACTCTGAACGGGAAAAACCCGGAACCTTCAACATTGACGGGCATTCCCGCCGTCCGGCACGATGCCGGTTTGGTCGGATCCGGCCTGCATCGCATGGGGTCGGTCCTGTAACCTCGCGGGCCTCATCGACGGTAGAAAGGCCGCTCCACCATGCATAGGTCCATCGCCTGCCAGCTTGAACCCCTTCCCGGCGCACTGCCGCGCCCATGGAAGTCCGCAAGGATGGAGCGTTCCTTCCAACCAGCTCCAACTGCCCATGGGACTTCGTACTTCCGTCGCACGCGCCTGCGCGATCGCCGCTGTTAGCATCTCCACGATCGGGGCCGAGGTCAGCGCGCAATCCGCGTCGGTGATCAACGCCGTGAACGTGTCCGCGACCGTGCAGAGCGCACCGGCCGGCATCACCTTGTCCTGGCCCGCGCTTTCCGGGACCACCTCGATCACCATCTATCGGAAACTGAAGAATGCCACCTCCTGGGGAAGCGCCTACGCCTCGCCCGGTGGCAGTGCCACCAGTTACCAGGACAATGCGGTGACGGTGGGCACCTACTACGAGTACAAGCTTGTCCGGTCCGCGAGCAGCGGAACCGGCTACGGCTACATCGCATCGGGCATCGAGGTGCAGCCGTCGGATTTCATGGGCAAGATCATCCTGCTCGTGGACAACACGTTCAGTTCGTCCTTGAACACCGAACTCGTGCAGCTGGAATCCGACCTGAAGGCCGACGGTTGGGCCGTGCTCCGGCACGATGTGAGCCGGACCGCCTCGGTGGCGAGCGTCCGCTCGATCGTGCAGACCGACTACAACACCGACCCCACCAACGTGAAGGCGATCTACATCGTGGGCCACGTACCCGTGCCTTACAGCGGGAACATCAATCCCGATGGGCACAGCGCCCACTTGGGTGCATGGCCTTGCGACGGCTACTACGCGGACGTGAACGGATCCTGGACCGACGCCAGCGTGAACAGCACCGGGGGCTACGGACCGAACATCAACGTACCGGGCGATGGCAAATTCGACCAGAGCGATTTCCCCAGCCCCGTGGAACTGCAGATCGGGCGCATCGACCTGTACGACATGCCCGCCTCGTCGATCAGTGAACTGAACCTGACCAAGAACTACCTGAACAAGGCGCACAGCTTCAAGATGAAGGGGTTCACGCCCCAGGTGCGCGGCATCGTTCACGACAACCTCCAGTGGGTCGGCAACCCGCTCGCCGGCTGCGCCTACAGGATCCTGGCCCCGCTGGTGGGTGCCGCCAACATCACCGACAACTATCCGTACGGTTCGCCCTTCCACACCTATGTGAACAACCAGAGCTACCTCTGGACGTACAGCAGCGGTGGTGGATTGCAGGCGATGGACGGGTCGGTGCTCACCTTCAATGGCGCCGATAACATCGGCACCACACAGACCTACCTCGCCAGCGGGTTCCAGTTCGACGGCGTGTTCAACATGTCCTTCGGCAGCTATTTCGGCGACTGGGACAACCGGAACAACTTCCTGAAGGCACCGCTATGCACCGGCGATGCGCTGACGAACGTGTGGGCGGCCATTCCCAACTGGTGGTTCCACCACATGGGACTGGGCGACAACATCGGGTACGACGTCGCCATGAGCATGAACAACGGGAGCGGGCTTTACACGCCAGTGACCGGCGGATGGAGCAGCGGGAAGGTAGGAATGGGCCTCATGGGCGATCCCACGCTGCGCATGACCATGGTAGCCCCGGCCTCCAACCTGAACATCGGTAACGCGGGCGGAAACGCCTCGTTCTCCTGGACGGCATCGACCGATGCCGTTGCGGGATACTACCTCTACCAATGGGATGCGAGCGGTGTTGCCGGACGCGTGGTGCCCACCCTGATCACCGGCACCAGTTACAGCAGCCCATCGGTACCCTTCGTCGCAGGCAAGCAGTACATGGTGCGCGCCGTGAAGCTCACCACCACCAACAGCGGCAGCTATTACAACCTGTCCTTGGGCGCGATCGGAACGGCTGTGGGCGGATCCACGCCCGATTGCCTCGGCGTACCCGGCGGCAGCGCGCTGCCCGGAACATCATGCAACGATGGCAACTCTTCCACCATCAACGATGTGTGGAGCGCCGGCTGTGTGTGTGCGGGTACACCGGTGTGCAATTCCCCTGCGATCACCAGCACTTCCGGTGCAGGCACCGTATGCAGTGGCAGCGGGTTGAGCCTTGGCGTGGTGGCCACAGGTACCGCGCCCCTCAGCTACCAATGGACCGGCACAGGCACCTTCAGCCCGAATGCAACCTCGGCCAACGTCACCGTGAGCGGACCGGCTACAGGGAACTACCAGGTCACGGTTTCGAACGCATGCGGCACGGCCCAGGCCACCGTGAGCGTTACCGTCGTGAGTTCACCGACCACCGCGAACGCTGGTGCGGACCAGACCTTCTGCTCCGATAACGGGACCATGGCCGGAAATGCACCGACGGTCGGATCGGGTCTTTGGTCGCAGGTGAGCGGTCCGGCGACCATCAGCTTCGGTGCCGCCTCGTCGCCCAACTGTCCTGTCTACGGATTGACGGTTGCGGGCACCTATGTGTTGCAATGGACCATCACGAACGGATCCTGCCCCGCCTCGTCGGATCAGATCACCGTGACCCGCGCATCGTCCATCACCAGCGCGAACGCGGGTGCGGACCAGACCATTTGCAGCAGCACCACATCGCTGGCGGGCAACACGCCCAGCAGCGGCACGGGCACCTGGACACAAGTGAGCGGACCGTCTTGCACGATCGCCACACCGGGTTCGGCGACCAGTTCGGTGAGCGGCATGAGCACGGCGGGCACCTACGTGTTCCAGTGGACGATCAGCAGCGG
>CAZFAW010000029.1:0-5453 GCA_964517015.1 uncultured Chryseobacterium sp. | reverse complement strand
TGAGCGGCATGAGCACGGCGGGCACCTACGTGTTCCAGTGGACGATCAGCAGCGGATCATGCACGCCCTCGAGCGATCAGGTCTCGATCACGCGCACGGCGAGCCCCACCAGCGCGAACGCGGGTGCGGACCAGACCATTTGCAGCAGCACCACATCGCTGGCGGGCAACACGCCCAGCAGCGGCACGGGCACCTGGACACAAGTGAGCGGACCGTCTTGCACGATCGCCACACCGGGTTCGGCGACCAGTTCGGTGAGCGGCATGAGCACGGCGGGCACCTACGTGTTCCAGTGGACGATCAGCAGCGGGTCGTGCACGCCCTCGAGCGATCAGGTCTCGATCACGCGGAATGTTCTTCCGAACGCAGGAACGAACGGCAGCTTGGTGATCTGTGCGAGCGCCGCCCCCGTGAACCTGTTCGCACAGCTGGGTGGTTCGCCGCAAACAGGAGGAAGCTGGACCGGGCCGGGTGGCATTGCACACGCGGCCAACTATGATCCGTCGGTCGATGCCCCAGGCGTGTATACCTATACCGTCGTGGGCATGGCGCCTTGCGGGAATTCCAGCGCATCTGTGACCGTGACAGAAAATTCCTCGATGACCTGGTACCAGGACTTGGATGGTGACGGTGCTGGTGACCCAGGCGTGCAGCAGGTCTCGTGTACCCAACCGGTCGGCTATGTGAGCAATGGCAACGACCTCTGCCCGGGAGACGCCGCCAAAGTACTTCCCGGCCAATGCGGCTGCGGATCCGCGGATACGGATACAGATGCCGATGGTACTGCGAATTGCAACGATGGATGCCCCAACGACCCGAACAAGGTCGCACCGGGCAATTGTGGTTGCGGCAGCCCTGAACCAGGCGCAGCCTGCAACGACGGCAATGGAAGCACCGTGAACGATGTGGTCCAATCGGATTGCAGTTGTGTCGGATCGTTGCTCGACTGCGAAGGCACACCGGGCGGTACGGCACTGCCGGGCACCGCATGCGATGACGGGGATGCGAACACGGTGAACGACGTGTGGAGCGCGGGCTGCGTGTGTTCCGGAACGCTCTTGCCGTTGGACTGCGAAGGCACACCGGGCGGTACGGCACTGCCGGGCACCGCATGCGATGACGGGGATGCGAACACGGTGAACGACGTGTGGAGCGCGGGCTGCGTGTGTTCCGGAACGCTCTTGCCGTTGGACTGCGAAGGCACACCGGGCGGTACGGCACTGCCGGGCACCGCATGCGATGACGGGGATGCGAACACGGTGAACGACGTGTACCAAAGCGACTGCACGTGCGCTGGCAGTCTGATCGATTGCCTTGGCGTGATCGGTGGCCCGGCCCTGCCCGGAACGCTGTGCGACGATGGGGACCCCAACACCATCAGTGATATGTGGAGCGCCTCCTGTGTGTGCGCCGGTACCTACGTGTTCTTCGATTGCGAAGGCACGCCGTACGGAACCGCGTTGCCGGGAACCCCTTGCGATGATGGCAATGCCAGCACAGGCAACGACATCTATCAGACCGACTGTACGTGTGCCGGGGAGCCCATCGATTGCCTTGGCACCATCGGCGGCACGGCCTTGCCGGGCACACCCTGCAACGACGGCAACAGCAACACCGTGAACGACACGTGGAGCGCGGGTTGCACCTGCGATGGGACTTTGCTGATCATCGACTGCTTGGGCGTGCCCGGTGGAACGGCCTTGCCTGGTACTCCATGCGACGATGGCCTGAGCATCACCGGGAACGACACCTGGCAAAGCGACTGCACCTGCCAGGGCGAACTGATCGATTGCCTCGGCGTTCCCGGGGGGAGCGCGCTCACCGGCACCCCGTGCGATGATGGTGACCCCGATACCGGTAACGATGTCTACCAGAACGATTGCACATGCGCCGGTGACCCCCTCGATTGCCTGGGTGTGCCCAATGGAACCGCCCTGCCCGGTGCGGCGTGCGACGACGGCGATGCAGGCACGGGCAACGACATCTATCAGAGCGACTGCTCTTGCGCGGGCGAGATCCTCGATTGTGAAGGTGTTCCCGGCGGCGGTGCACTTCCAGGCACCGCCTGCAACGACGGCGTGCCGGGCACGATCAACGATACCTGGGATGCTTCGTGCCAATGCGCGGGCACGCCGGTGATCGTGGATTGTATCGGAGTGCCAGGAGGCACTGCCCTGCCCGGCACGATCTGCAACGATGGTGATCCCAATACCGGCAACGATATATGGCAGAGCGACTGCACATGTAGTGGCGAACCGATCGATTGCCTGGGCATCGTGGGCGGGCCTGCCCTGCCCGGCACCCCCTGCAACGATGGCGACCCGGATACGGGCAATGACACATGGACGTCCGGCTGCACGTGCGTGGGCCAGGCCCTGGATTGCCTGGGCGTTCCCGGTGGCACCGCGTTGCCGGGTACCCCGTGCGACGATGGCAGCAGTTCAACCACCGGTGATGTGTGGGACAGCGGCTGCAATTGCATCGGCGATGCCCCGTGGATCGATTGCACCGGAACGCCGGGCGGCACCGCCTTGCCAGGGACCCCTTGCGACGACGGCGATCCGAACACCAGCTCGGACGAATGGACGCTGGATTGCCAGTGTGCGGGAACGGTGGTCGATTGCGCGGGCGTTCCCGGTGGAACGGCCTTCATGGACGATTGCGGCACGTGTGCAGGAGGGACCACGGGCAACATCCCGAACCCCGACAGCGACATCGATGGTCTGCTCGATTGCGAGGACAACTGCAGCACCGCCTACAATCCCGATCAGGGCGATTTCGATGGCGATGGCATTGGCGATGCGTGTGACAACTGCGTCTGGGTGGCCAACCCCGATCAGTCCGATGCGAACGGCAACGGGATCGGTGACGTATGCGAATCGTTGGCCGGAGTGGAGGAACAGCACGGGATCGGGCCCATGGACATGGCGCCGAACCCCACGAACGGAACCGTGTTCGTGCTCGGTGAGCAAGGTGCGGCCCGTACCCTCCGTTTCCACGATGCCGCCGGTAAGCTGGCCCTCGAAGTTCCGTGGGACCACCGCATCGATATCGGGGTGCTGGCCGATGGGATCTATACCGTATTCGCGCTCGATGCGGAAGGCAGACCGCTTGCGCGAACCAGGCTCATCAGGCAGTGATGGGCCGAAGTTGGAAGGAAGGGCCCCCCGTTCGCGGGGGGTCTTTTCATTTCGGTCGGGCCGTTCACGAGGAAAGAACCGTGATGATGCGCGACCAGTCGGGGGGAAGGGGCTTCGTGGTGCGTGCTGCGTGCTCCAACGGAACGAACACGACCTCACCCTTCACCATGCCGGCGAGTTCCCCGCTGCGGCCCGCGAGCAATGCCTCCACCGCCGCAAGGCCCAGGCGGCTGGCCAGTTCGCGATCCGTGGCCGTGGGCGAACCGCCCCGTTGCAGGTGGCCGAGCACGCTCACCCGAAGGTCCAGCGCGGGCAGCGCTTCCTTCACCTGTCGTGCGATGTGGAACGCACCGCCCGCCTCATCGCCTTCGGCCACCACCACGATGCTCGAAGTCTTCGTGCGTGAGGCGCCAGCCAGGGCTTCGATCAGGTCGGCGATGCGTTCGCTGCGTTCGGGAACCAGGGCATGTTCGGCTCCCGCAGCGAGCGCCACACGCGCAGCGATCTGACCCGCCTTGCGGCCCATGACCTCCACGAAGAAGACCCGGTCGTGCGATTGTGCCGTGTCACGCAGCCGATCGATCGCTTCCATGGCGGTCTGGCACGCCGTATCGAATCCGATTGTGGTATCGGTGCCGCCCAGATCGTTGTCGATGGTGCTTGCCACTCCGATCACGCGCACTCCCTGCTCGTTCGAAAGCAACCACGCACCGGACTGCGTGCCGTTGCCGCCGATCGTGATCAACCCCTCGATGCCCGCGGTGCGCAGGTGCATTGCGGCTTTTTCACGCCCTGCCGGCGTCATGAACGGTTCGCTTCGCGCGGAGCGGAGGATGGTGCCGCCCCGTTGGATGATGTTGCTCACGTCGCGGAGGCCGAGCGTTCGGAACTCCCCGTTCACCAGGCCGTTGTACCCGCCCGATACGCCGGTCACGGTGCATTGGTGGAACCCCGCGGTCCGCACCACGGCACGGATGGCGGCGTTCATGCCGGGCGCATCCCCGCCGGAGGTCAGAACGCCGATGTGCCGCATCGAAGGGATCAACGTGCGATGACGGTGCCGAGCGGGATGGCGTTTCCCGTTGCGGCGATACCGCGCAGCACATACGCACCGGCGGCAAGGTCGGCACACGGCACCTCGGTGGTGCCCGCCGTCAACGGGAGGGTCCGCACCGTGCGTCCCTGTGCATCCATGATCCACAACGATCGCACGGCGCTTCCGGCTGGAACCGTGATGCTGAAAGAGCCTTCGAAAACGGTCGGCCGCACCAGGACGCCATCGCTTCCCTGTGCATCGAGGCCGGTGCCCAACCCCGTGATGTAGTACACATCGAACAGGGCGGTCACGTACATCCGGGTACCTGCGATGTGGAATTCCTCCAAGGCCGCTTGATCGATGGCTCCGAGGCCGGTATTGAACGCCGTCCAGGTGGCACCATTGTCGATGCTCTTCACGCAACCGGTGCTCGAACCCGTGTTGGCATAGAGCGCGCCGTCGTACCCGGCGAGTTCCCCCTTGGTCGGCGCTGCGGGATCTCCCGTCGCATCGTTCCACGTGGCGCCTCCGTTGGTGCTGTATCGATATCCGAAGGTGGATAGGATCACGAGGTTGGTGCCCGCTTGTTCCAGGCCATAGGTTGCGTAGTTCACCACGGCATCGGCCGTCCAGTTCAACCCGTTGTCGACGCTGGTGTAGAGCCCCACGTTCGTGCTCGCATACAGCGTGGCGCCCACGAGCGTAACGGCGTTCACCGTCACGTTGCTGCCCATGCCGCTGTGGCCGATGAACCAGGTATCGCCGTTGTTGGACGTGCGCCAGATGCCACCGCCGTTGGCAACGCTCCCGGCGAAGATGGCCATGGTCACACCGCTGTTCACGAACCATTTGTTGGCATACACCGAATTGCTGGCCACCAGCGAACCGTTCGCGAGGGCCCAACTTGCTCCGCCATCGTTGCTGCGGTAGATCCCGCTCTGCGTGCCGGCGAAGAGGTAACTGCCGTTGTACCCCACGCTTTCGCAGAACACGTTGCTGCCCACGCTCGGCAAGCCGGTGTTCACGGGGTTCCATGTACTGCCGCCATCGGTGCTCTTCTTCACCCCGTTCGGGTAGTTGACGGCATAGAGGTCCGTACCCACGTGCGTCATGCTCCGGATGGACGTGAGGCCGCTTGTGAGCGGTGTCCATTGGGCCGAAGCGGTGAAGAGGAACAAGCAGGACGCGGCAAGGGTCGGGATCCGTTTCATGGGGTGGATGGGTCGTTCTGGATCGAACGATCGCGAAAGTAGAGGAAGGCGAGGGGGCGGCGAAAG
>CAZFAW010000028.1:0-13997 GCA_964517015.1 uncultured Chryseobacterium sp. | reverse complement strand
ACGGGCATGGTGGGCCAGGTGCTCGCCTCCGGTTTCATCAAGCACGGCCATCAGGCGATGATCGGCACACGCGATCCCGGAAAGCTGGCCGATTGGCTGGACAAGAACCCCGAGGGCAGGGCGGCCCCGCACAAGGAGGTGGCCGCCTGGGCCGACCTGGTGGTGCTGGCCACCAAAGGCAGCGCCGCCGAAGCGGTGGTCCGGTCGTGCGAAAGCAAGGACCTTGCAGGCAAGGTGGTGATCGACACCACCAATCCCATTGCCGATGCCCCTCCGGAGAACGGCGTGCTGCGCTTCTTCACCACGCTCGAGGACAGTCTGATGGAACGCCTTCAGCGCACGAACCCCGCCGCACGTTTCGTCAAGGCGTTCAACAGCGTCGGCAATGCCTTCATGGTCGATCCCCGCTTCAGCGAAGGCAAGCCCACCATGTTCATTTGCGGGAACGATGCCGGAGCGAAGCGAACGGTGACCACGATCCTCGAAGACTTCGGCTGGGACACCGAGGATGTGGGCGGCGTGGAGGCCGCACGCGCCATCGAACCGCTCTGCATGCTGTGGTGCGCGCCGGGGTTCACTCGCAACCAGTGGTCGCACGCCTTCAAATTGCTCCGGAAATAGGGCCTCTCGCCCCCGCACACTTCGGGCGGCACATCCCCGTTACTTTGCCGCCTTCCGCGAAATGAGGCGTACGCCCTTCCTTGTGCTCTGCCTTTCGGTCCTGGCCTCTTCGGCATGGGGTCAGGCCACCGTGTACGGCACGGTGAAGGATACCGATGGCGGCAGCATCGGCGAGGCCAACATCGTGATCGTGGGCACCTCGACCGGTACCACCACCCTGGCAGACGGGACGTACGAACTGCAACTCGCCCCGGGCGAAGTGACCCTGCGGTTCAGCCACACCGCCTTCACCGAAGTGGAGCGTACCCTGACCCTTGCCCCGGGCGAACGCCGTCGGGTGAACATCTCGATGTCCTCCGGCATCCTGGCACCGATCGATGTGATCCGTTCGAAGGAGCGCCGCGGCGATGGCGTGGAACCGTTGGATCCCGTGATCACGCGGTTCATCCCGTCGCCCCTGGGCGGAGGCGTGGAAGCGCTGCTGGTGGGCCAGGCAGGCGTTTCCATCCGCAACGAACTGAGCAGCGGGTACAGCGTGCGCGGCGGCAACTTCGATGAGAACCTCGTCTACGTGAACGACATCGAGGTGTACCGTCCCTTCCTTGTTCGCGCCGGGCAACAGGAAGGCCTGAGCTTCCCCAACCCGGACCTGATCGATCGCATCAGTTTCAGTGCGGGCGGGTTCGATGCGCGCTACGGTGATAAGATGAGCAGCGTGCTCGACATCCATTACAAACGGCCCCGTGCGTTCGGAGGGAGCGTAACGGCCGGCCTGCTGGGGGGCAGCGTGCACGTGGAGAACGCGATGATGAAGGCCCGCCTGCGCCAGATCACCGGCTTCCGCTACCGCACCCTCCGTACGGTGCTCCAAGGCCTCGATACCCAGGGAGAATACGATCCCCGGTACACCGACCTGCAGAGCTATTGGACCTACGACCTGACCGACAAGGTGGAGATCGGGTTCCTGGGCATCTACTCGCGCAACCGATACGACCTCGTTCCCCAGGACCGTGAGACCGAACTCGGCACCTTCAACCAGGCGCTGCGCTTCACCGTGTTCTTCGAAGGGCAGGAACGCACCGCGTACGAAACCCTCTTCGGTGCGTTGAACGTGAACGTGAAGCAACGCCGCGACCTGCTGCTGAAATTCACCACCAGCGCCTATCGCACCTACGAGACAGAGCGTTTCGACATCCTGGGCCAGTACTACCTGAGCGAACTGGACCGCGACCTCGGAAGCGACCAGTTCGGGGAAGTGGTGCGCGACCTGGGCGTGGGCACCTTCCTGGACCATGCCCGGAACCGATTGACCGGCACGGTGCTCAGCGCTGCGCACAAGGGCTTCCTCGACCGCGAGAACGGATCCTTGCTCTGGGGCATCGATGCGCGCAGCGAAACGATAGAGGATCGCCTGAGCGAATGGACCCTGCTCGACAGTGCCGACTACAGCATTCCACAAAGCACCGGCGAGGACTTGACCCTGGACCATGCGGTGAAAAGCCGGCTCGACCTGGAAAGCGTGCGCGCCGGTGCCTATGTGCAACGGACCTGGAAATGGCAGGGCGCAGGTCGCAGCGAATGGAGCGTGACCGCCGGTGTGCGCGCGCAACACTGGTCCTACACCGGGGAGACCGTGGTGAGCCCGCGCGCACGGATCACCTGGGAGCCAGGCTGGCGGAAGCTCACCGCCCAAGGCGACAGCGTGGACCGGGACTACCGGTTCTGGTTCGCCACAGGACTCTACGACCAACCTCCCTTCTACCGCGAGCTGCGCGATCCACAGGGCATGCTGAACCCGGGGATCCGCGCGCAACGCAGCATCCATTTCGTGCTCGGCATGGACCGGCTCTTCGAGATCTGGGAGCGCCCCTTCAAGTTCACTGCCGAAGGGTACTACAAGCTGCTGGACGATCTGATCCCCTATGAAGTGGAGAACGTGCGGATCCGGTACTACGCCCGGAACAACGCAAAAGGGTTCGCCACGGGGGCGGACATCAAGCTGAACGGCGAGTTCATACCCGGTGTGGAATCCTGGGCCTCGCTCGGCGTGCTGAGCACCTTCGAGGACCTGACCGACGACTTCTACTACCTGCGGTTCAATGCAGCGGGCGATACCATCATACCCGGCTACACGTACGATCAGGTCGCGGTCGACAGCGTGCGCAAGGAACCCGGGCTGATCCCGCGCCCCACCGATCAACGCGTGAGCTTCGCCATGTTCTTCCAGGATGAAATGCCGCGCTGGCCCACCTTCAAGGTGCACCTGAACCTGGTGTTCGGGACCGGCTTGCCCTTCGGGCCTCCGAACCTCGAGCGCTACCCCGACACCCTGCGCACCAACCTGTACCGGCGCGTGGACATCGGTTTCAGCAAGCAGTTCCTCGGGGCGAAAGGCCAGGAAAAGACGAACTGGCTTCGCCATGTGAACAGCTTATGGCTCACCCTGGAGGTCTTCAACCTTTTGAACATCAACAACACCGTGGACTACCAGTGGGTCCAGGACGCTGGCGGCCGCTATTACGCCATTCCCGAGTTCCTCAGCCCCCGCCGGTTGAACCTGAAACTGGTGGCCTGGTTCTGAGCTTTCCGGCCGCGCCTTATTTTGGCCCTGCCATGCGCCGCCTCGCCCTCCTGTTCATCCCCCTGTTCGCCGCGTGCAGTGTGCACCGATTCGTGGCCTCCCAGCACCCGAACGGGAAACCCGAGGTGGTGATCTTCATGAAAGGCAAGGGCGAGGAAGCCGAAAAGGTGATGGAGAAGGTGTACTTCCCGAACGGGCAAATGGAATACGTGGGCCACTTCGCGAACGGCGTGGAGAACGGCGAGTGGCAGTATTTCTACGAGGACGGGACCCGCAAGAGCACGGAAATGTGGGAGAACGGCCAGGAACACGGCACCTTCTACGACTATGCTCCCGACGGACAAGTGAGCCGGGAGGTGATCTACGACCACGGTCGTGTGGTGAAGGAGATCGACCGGACCCACCAGTGATCCGCGCCGCACGAACCTGCCGATCCGACTTCAGGCGAACTGGGCGATACTGACCGCGATGATGCGGCAGCATTCCAGCAGTTGCTCCTCGGTGATCACGAGCGGTGGTGCGAACCGGATGATGTCGCCGTGCGTGGGCTTGGCGAGCAATCCGTTGTCGCGCAGGGTCAGGCAGAGCTCCCAGGCCGTGCGTGGCGATCCGTCGGCCAGTGTGCGCGGTTCGATCACCAGGGCGTTCAACAGCCCCTTGCCCCGGATGGTACGCACGAAGGGGTAGTGTTCGACCAGGCGCTGCATCTCCGCGCGGAACACGCGGCCCAGGTGTTCGGCGTTCGCCGTCAACCCTTCCTCCGCTACAATGGCCAGTGCTTCCATGGACAGGCGCGCGCCCATCGGGTTGCCGCCGTAGGTGCTGCCGTGCGTGCCGGGGGTGAACACGTCCATGACCTCTTCCCGGGCCAATACGGCGCTCACAGGATACATGCCACCGCTGAGCGCCTTTCCAAGGATCACTGCGTCCGGGCGTTTCAACGCGTCGCGTTCGTTGTCCGGAACACTGCACAAGAGCCGTCCCGTCCGCGCGATCCCGGTTTGGATCTCGTCGGCGATGAAAAGCACGTTGTTCCGTTTGCACAGGGCGATGGCCGTGGGGATGTAGTCTTCGGCGGGCAGGTACACGCCACGTTCACCCTGGATCGGTTCCACGATGAACGCGCACACCCGGTAATCGGCGAGCGCAGCCTCCAGCGCGGCCGGATCGTCGTACGGGATGCTCACGAATCCCGGTGTGTACGGACCGAAGCCGCCTCGACTTTCCGGATCGCTGCTTGCACTGATGATGCTGATGGTACGGCCGTGGAAATTTCCCTCGCAGACGATGATCCTGGCCTCACCTGAGGGGATCCCCTTCTTTTCGTAGCCCCACTTCCGGGCCATTTTCATGGCCGTTTCCACCGCCTCGGCGCCCGTGTTCATGGGCAGCAACTTGTCGTATCCGAACAGATCGCATGCAGCGCGCTCGAATTCGCCCAGCACGCTGTTGTAGAACGCCCGGCTGGTGAGGGTGAGTTTTGCGGCCTGCTCCTGCATCACCTTCACCAACCGCGGATGGCAATGGCCCTGGTTCACGGCGCTGTAGGCGCTCAGGAAGTCGTAGTACCGCTTTCCTTCCACATCGAACACGAACACGCCATGGCCGCTGTCCAGGACCACGGGAAGGGGGTGGTAATTGTGCGCACCGTAACGGTCTTCCAGTGCCATGGCGCGCTGGCTGCGCGTGCGCTGGTCGGTGCGGCTCTCCTGCATGGGGGTCGGAAAAGGGCGTGCGAAGATACCGGCGCGCCGGCGTTCTCTTCCTTTGCGATCCGATGGGCCGATCCAGGAAACCACTTCCCGTATGGGAGAACATCGCCATCACCGGATGGGGGGCCAACGGCAAGGCACTGGCCCGCGTGGACGGCCTGGTCGTGTTCGTGAACGGCGCCGTGCCCGGCGATGTGGCCGATCTGCGTGTCACACGGAAGAAGAGCAGTTTCGCCGAGGCCGATGCGGTGCGGATCGTGGAACGCTCGCCCGATCGCGTTGCCGCGTTCTGCAGGCATTTCGGGACCTGTGGCGGGTGCAAATGGCAGGACCTCGCCTACCCGAAGCAGTTGGCGTACAAACGGCAGCAGGTGATCGACAACCTCGAACGCATCGGAGGGTTCGACCTGCCGGAGGTGCAGGCCACACTGGCCTCGCCTTCCACCACGCACTACCGCAACAAGCTCGAGTTCGCCGGGAGCGCGCACCGATGGTTCTCGTTCCAGGAATTGCGCACCCTGGGCGAGATCACCGACCGCAACGCGCTGGGGTTCCACGTTCCCGGGCGCTTCGACAAGGTGATGCAGGTGGACGAATGCCTCCTGCAACCCGCGCCGAGCGACGCGATCCGCAACTTCATCCGTGCGCACGCCGCCCGGCATGGGCTCGGCTTCTACGACATCCGCGCGAACACCGGCTTCCTGCGCACGGTGCTGGTACGCACCACGCTCACCGGCGAGATCATGGTGCTGATCGCCTTCGGGGAAGAGGACACCGCCCGAAGAGAGGCGCTCCTGGAAGCGGTGCGCGCGGCGTTCCCGTCGATCACCTCCCTGCTTTGGACCATCAATCCCAAGAAGAACGACACCATCTGGGACCTGGCGATCCACACCTTCCATGGGCGCGATCACGTGATCGAGACGCTCCGGGACGAGCCGCACCCGGCGCTTCGTTTCCGCATCGGCGCCAAGAGCTTCTTCCAAACCAACCCCCAACAGGCGCAGCGCATGTACGAGGTGACGCGCGCACTGGCGGACCTGCGGGAAACCGACCTGGTGCACGACCTCTATTGCGGGGCCGGCAGCATCACCTTGTTCCTGGCTCGGCACGCGCGCCGCGTGGTGGGCGCCGAGATCGTACCCGAAGCCGTGGACGATGCGCGCATCAATGCCGCTGCGAACGGGATCACCAACGTGGCCTTCGAGGCGGGCGACCTGCGGCACTTGCTGGATGCGGGGTTCCTGGAGCGCAACGGCCGCCCGGATGTGATCGTGACCGATCCGCCCCGCGCGGGCATGCACGAGGAGGTGGTGGCGCGGATCGGCGAAATGGCGCCCCGGCGGATCATCTACGTAAGCTGCAATCCCGCCACGCAGGCCCGCGACCTTTCCCTGTTGAAGGACCGGTACCGCATCACGCACGTGCAGCCGGTGGACATGTTCCCGCATACCTACCATGTGGAGAACGTGGTCCGGTTGGAAGCCCTGGGGCCGAACGCCACAGGCACGTAGCTTCGGCGCACAGCCCACCCACCATGCGCAACGCACTCCTGCCCATCGTCTTCCTCACGTTCCTCGTTCCGGTGAACGCACAGTCCCCCTCTGCCGGGCGTTTCATCGAAGTGCTCGTTACCGATACCGTGCACCTGCCCTTCGCCGGAATGGACTATGAAGTGCGCATGCCCGGCCCTTTCGATCTCGCGGCTGCCACCGACCTGGGCGAGGAACCCAGTGAGCGCGCCATATCGAAGGCGCTCGACGATGCTTCCGCACGTGCCGTGGCCGCGGAAACCAAGTTCAAGTCCGCCATGGACGCAGGCGGGTTCGCGTACAAATTGTCCTCCAGCGAGAACACGATGGACTACCAGTACGGCACGGACCGCTCGTTCGAGGTGAACACCTATGTCGTCACCCTGACGAAGCCCGATGAATTCGACCGATTCAACAGCTACATGCAGGACGAGGAGCAGATCACCTTCTCGGCCAAGAACATGCACTATGGCGTCGCCAGTGATCAAGCGCCGCGCTTGATGCGCAAACTCTACGACCAGGCACGCAAGAAGGCTGAAGCACTGGTGGCGGTGACCGGAGGCAGGCTGGGTGCGGTGATCAGCGCGCAGGAGGTGAAGCGTGACGAAGGCTCCTTCCTGGAGCAACTCTTCAAGATGGACAAGATGGGAGGCAACGACGAGGAGACCTTGCGCATGCTCTCCTCCTCGTTCACCACGTCCATGGCCTTCCGCTTCGTGCTCACTGACTGATCCGATACCTGCGAAACGTCGAAGTCGATGCCTCGCACCCGCGCGGTTGGTAGTTTCGTCGGTACCATGAGGGTTTCTGTCTACATCCTACCCGTAGCGTCTGCGATCCTCGCCGGATGCGCCGCCCCCACCACCAACAACGCCACGGAAGATGCGGGTGTTGTGCCCACTGCGCAAGGAGAAGGCACGCCCGTACATCGCTACGAGGAAGGCAAGGATTACGTGGTTTTGGAGCGGTTCCGGGTGATGGACCCGACGGGATTCGCACACCCCATGGAAGCCTATTCGATCCTTGTTCCCAAAGGCTGGACGAGCCAAGGCGGCATCACCTGGCAAGTGGGCGTGCCGTGCATGATCGAGGCGATCCGCAACCGCGTGAGCGTTACCTCGCCGGACGGACGGATGGCCCTGGAGATCTACCCCACGCAGCAATGGGAGTGGTGGGATGATCAGCTGATGCTGCAGACCATGCAACAACAGCAGCAGAACCCACTGGCCCGTCGCTGCCCGATCATGGAGCCCTTGGACGCCGCTTCCTTCCTGCGCGGACCCATGGCCCGGGAGATGGGTGCTGAGGTGGTGAGCGTGGACCCGGAGGAGGAGATGAACGCGCTCTTGCGGAAGCAGGCCCAACAGGTGAACATGCAATACCAGCAGAACAAACTGCCCATGGAGAACCGCCCCAGCGCGGCCACAGCCATCGTGCGTTTCCCCGATGGCAGCAGTGGTGTGGCGCTGTGCAGCGTGGGCATGACAGTAACGAACATGCCCAACATGCTGTCCGGAGGCACCTATGCCGGTTACACCTGCGTAACGGACCAGAAGGTGGCTGTGCGTTGCCCGAAAGGCAAGGAAGAGGAAGCGCGGAAGCTACTCAGCGGTGTGCTGGCCAGCGTGCGCGTGAACCCGGAATGGGCGCGTGGTGTGCAACAGATGTTCAGCAACGTGGCCGCCGTGGAGCAACGTGAAACGATGAAGCGCGCGCAGATCCAACGCGAGGCCATGAACTACACGGCGGATCTGCAGCAGCGCACGTGGGAATCCGGTCAGGAAAGTCGCGACCGCATTGCCGAAGGCTGGGGACAAAGCCTTCGCGGGGTGGAAACATGGACCGATGCCTCCGGCGGAAGCGTCGAACTCAACGCGGGGTACCAGGGCGCTTGGAGCCGCCCCGATGGCACCTACATCTTGAGCAACGATCCGCTTTTCGACCCCAATGTGGTGCTGCACGAGGATTGGAAGAGATTGGAGAAGAAACCGTGACCGGTCGCACATTGCGGAAACACTGCACGACGCTTGCCTGTTGACGTTCCATGGCGCAACTTCACCGCCCCGGAACGCACCCCATGCCGCTCTCCTACCCATCCGTCGATGACTATTTCCAGCAACTGCCCGACGAACGCCGCGAACACCTCGGCAGCCTGCGCACCCTGATCAAGCGCACCTGGCCGCGGATCAAGGAGGACCTCGCCTTCGGCATGCCCACCTATCACCTCGGTGGCGAAGTGTTCTGTGCCATCGCGAACCAGAAGCACTACATGGTGCTCTACCTCATGCCGTACGATCTGCTCGCTGCGTTCAAGATGGAATTGAAGGCCTACAACTGCGGCCGTTCGTGCATCCGCTTCCGGAAGCTCGATGAGGAGAAGGCACTGTTCTTCGAGCGCGTGCTGAAATACACAGGCGACAAGTTCCCCGACAGCGTGTTCCACGGCAAGACCTCCCCTGCCATACGCGCACAGTCCCGCGCATGACCGCAGAACGCACACTGGTGCTGGACCACGAGCGCGTGCAGCGCAAGCTCGAGCGCATCGCTGTGCAATTGCACGAAGAGAACCACGAGGAAAAGGCCATCGTGCTGGTGGGCATCGCCCCGCGCGGCGCGCGCCTGGCCCAACGCCTGGCCGACCTGATCGCCGAGGGCAGCGGTCCGCGGATCGAACTGGTGGAATTGCGGCTGGACAAGCACCGGCCGTTGGAAGCACCGGTGGAACTGGGCGTGCCGTTGGACCGCCTGAAGGATCGTGTGGTGGTACTGGTGGACGATGTGTTGATGTCCGGGCGGACCCTCATGTACGCCGTGGCCCATCTCGTTCGCGTGCCGCTGAAAAAGCTCACCACGGTGGTGTTGGTGGATCGCCGCCACCGGAGCTTCCCCATCCGTGCGGACATCGTGGGGCTGACCCTGAGCACCACGATGCAGGAACACATCAGTGTGGAACTGGGTCGCAAGGACGCGGTCTACCTGAGCTGATCCGGGCCCAGCGCGTGGAGGATCCGCTGCGTGATGGAGGCGGGATCCCCGCTGCCATCCACGATCAAGTGGGCACGCCGGTACACGGGCAGGCGTTGCGCGAGCAATGCGGCCACTCGATCGCGCAAGCGTTCGTCATCCAACCCGAACAGCAGCGGTCGGTCCCTGCCCTTCTTCAACAGGCGTTCCTGCAGTTCGATCAACGGTGCGTCGATGAACACGACCGTTCCGGCGGCCAGCGCTTTCGCCATGTTATCGAAGGAGCACGGCGTGCCCCCCCCTAGCGATACGACACGCTGCCCCGGGACAAGCACTTCGATCAGCGCTTCGCGCTCGAGGGAGCGGAACGCCTCCTCCCCGTGCGATCGAACGAACGGCAGCAAGGGCCCGACACGCGCCTCGATCCAGCGGTCCAGGTCCACGTGCTCGCAGGCCCGTACGGCCGCCAGCCTGCGGCCCACCGCGGTCTTGCCGCTGCCCATGAAACCGATGAGGATGATCGGACGCACCACCGTGGCCCCGTTCACGGGGCGCTGCGAAGGTGCAACGCCAACGGCCACCATCTTTGTCCCGATGGACGTGGTCGAAGTGACGGGCACCCGGGCGTTGAAGGATTGGCAACGCGTTCCCTGGCGCATCTATGCCAATGACGCGAATTGGATCCCGCACCTGAAGCAGGATGTGGAAAAGGTCTTCGACCCCGGGAAGAACAGGTTGTTGAAGGACGGAGCCGCCGCGCGATGGGTGCTCTACGATCCGAAGGGCTTCGCGATCGGACGCATCGCCGCTTTCATCCATCCGAAAACGGCACGAGCCGACAAGCAACAGCCGACGGGTGGCTGCGGCTTCTTCGAATGCATCGACGACCGGACCGCTGCGAACCTGCTGTTCGACACCGCCCGCGACTGGCTCCGTGCGCGTGGCATGGAAGCCATGGACGGCCCGGTGAACCTGGGCGAACGCAACATGTTCTGGGGCTTGCTGATCGAGAATTTCACCGATCCCCCCATCTACGGCACCAACTACAATCCTCCGTACTACATCGGGCTCTTCGAAGGCTACGGGTTCCAACTCTACTTCAAGCAGTTGTTCTTCCGCATGTCCGCGGTGGACGGTGTGCCGGCGATCTTCCACCGGAAGTACCAGCAGATGAAGGTGGATCCGAATTTCCGGGTGAGCGATGTACGGGGGCTCTCCACGGAACGTATCGCACGGGATTTCCGTGAGGTTTTGAACGCCGCCTGGGTGGACCACGAGAACTTCAAACCGATGACGGAAGAGACCGCCCTGAAGGCGATCAAGGCCATGAAGCCGGTGATGGATCCACGGATCATCGTTTTCGTGTACCACCGGGACCGGCCGATCGCCTTCTATATCAACCTGCCCGAACTGAACGAGATCTTCCGCCATGTGAACGGCGACCTGGACCTGCCGGGCAAGCTCAAGTTCCTCTGGCACAAGTGGCGGGGAACCGCGCGCACCATGACGGGGATCGTGTTCGGCGTGGTGAAGGACTGGCAGGGCAAAGGCGTGGAGGGCGCCATGATCGTGCATACCAGCAACTGGCTCCAACGCACACGGCGGTATACCAGCACCGTGCTCACCTGGATCGGCGATTTCAACCCGCGCATGCTCAAGGTGTGCGAGAACCTGGGAGCCACCAACTACCGAACCCTGGCCACCTACCGCTACCTGTTCGATCGGACCAAGCTTTTCGAACGCCACCCGATCATCGGGGCGAAGAAGGAACAGTGAAACACGAAGGCCGCTGTGCGCAGCGGCCTTCCTTGTGACTCCGCCGGGGCTCGAACCCGGGACCCCAACATTAAAAGTGTTGTGCTCTACCGACTGAGCTACAGAGTCTCCACCCGAACGTTGAAGGGGTGCTTCCGCGAACGGGGCTGCGAATATATCCACCGGCCCGAAAGCCCGGAGCGAATGTTGAAAGTTGAAGGCGGCCAGGCCGGCCCGTGCGTCGGCATTGGAACGCAAAAGCCCCGGATGGCCGGGGCTTTTGTCGGGAATGGCCGGGTCACTTGCCTTTCAGTGCCTCGAGCTTGGCCTTCATTTCGTCGTACTTGGCCTGGTCGCTCGTCTTGGCATAAAGTTTCATGAGCTGCTGGATGGTCGGACCGTCGTCCGGACGCAATTGGTGGGCCTTCTCGAAGTACGGTGTGGCCTTGGTGTAGATCGCATCGCAAGCTGCCTTGGCCTTGTTGTATTGGGCGTTGTCCTTGATCGCGTTCGCCTTGTCGTAACAGGTGGCCGCGCGGTTGTTGTACAACACACCGATATTGAAGTACGCATCGAAGAAATCCGGGGCGCATTCGATGGCCTTCTTGTAGGAGGCTTCGGCCTGGTCCAGCCATTGCTCGGCGTCGGCTGGAACGGCCGCGCCCTCGGGTGCCGCCTTCTTTTCATAGGTGCTGGCCAGGATGGAGTGGTACGTGGCATTGCACGGGTCCTTCTCCAGGGCGGCCTTTACCACCGGCTCCACCTCGGCTTCGCGTCCGGCGTCCAGAAGGAAGGCGAGTTCATCCTGGATGAGCTCCTTGTTTCCGGGGAAGGCAGCACAGCCCTCCCGCACCGCAGCGATGGCCGCGTCGAGGTTGCCGCGCTTCTTTTCCTGTGCGGCAATGAACCGGTAGAGGTCCACCTTCTTGTAGCCCATTTCGAGGCAGGAGCGGTAGGCCTCGATCGCTTTCGCCGCATCGCCCTTGGTCTCGTAGGCGAGTGCTTTGTTGAAGGCGGCGAGCGAATCGACCTGACCGGCGGCTCGGGCGATGCGTTCGCTGTTCTCATAGTACGCCACCGCCTGGTCGTAGTTCTTCGCGGTGAATGCGTCGTTCCCTGCGTTCAAGGAGGCGATCTGCAAGGCGCCAAGTGCCTGGATGTTGGCCCGCTCGTTCTCCTTCTTCGCGTCCAACTCGCGTGCTTTGATGTAACTGTCAATGGCCTTCTGCAGGGCGTCGGGGAACTGGCTCTTGAGCGTCTGGTCCTCGCCCATGGCGATCATGCGATAGATGTCGCCCCGGTAGCGCCAGGTCTTCTCCTTGCCCATGGTGGACTCGTTGGAGATGGCCGGCTCGATGTACTCGGCGGCTTTGGCGTAGTTGCCGTCCTGCAGGTAGTTGTAGGCGCTCACCACGTTCACGTTCTGTGCGCGCAAGCCCCAAACGGCCACGGCGGCCAGGGCGGTGGAAAGGATCCTCTTCATGCGTGTCGGCTATTGTTCGGTGCCGGTCCCTTCAACATCAGTGCCAGTTCCGTCCTGTTCATCGCCACCTTGCGGTGCGTCGCCCGGCGCGGATCCGGGCGGAAGGTCGCCGGGTGCGGCGGTGGTTTCGGCGTCCTCCTCCTCCTTCAATTCACTGTCCACCTTCGCCACGGAAGCAATGCGGTCCTTGTCGCGCAGTTCGATCAGGCGCACGCCTTGGGTGGCACGGCCCATCACGCGCATTTCGTCGAGACCCATGCGGATCGTCAGCCCGTTGCGGGTGATGATCATGAGTTCGTCGTCCTGGCGCACGTCCTTGATGGCCACCAGTTCGCCCGTCTTTTCGGTGACCTGGATCGTCTTCACGCCCTTGCCACCGCGGCTCACCATGCGGTATTCGTATTCACCGTTCTCGTCCAGGATCGCAGAGCGCTTTCCGTAGCCGTTCTCGCTCACCACCAGCACCTGGCGGGTGGAGAGCTCCGCTTCGTTCACGGCGATCATGCCGATCACCTCGTTCTTTTCGCCGTCGAGGTTCATGCCGCGCACGCCGCTGGCATTGCGGCCCATGGGGCGAACATCGTCTTCCTTGAAATGCACGGCGCGCCCTTCGCGGCTGGCCAGGATGATGTGGCTGGTCCCGTTGGTGAGGCGCGCTTCCAACAGTTCATCGCCTTCGCGGATGCCCACGGCGATGATGCCGTTGGCGCGCGGGCGGCTGTATGCCTCGAGGGTGGTCTTCTTGATCACGCCCTTCTTGGTGCAGAGCACCACGAAGTGCTGCTTCAGGTAGTCCTCGTTCTTCAGGTCCTTCACGTTCAGGTAGGCCACCACCTTGTCCCCCGCCTCCAGCTGCACGAGGTTGATGATCGCGCGGCCCTTGCTCTGCTTGTTGCCTTCGGGAATGTCGAACACCCGCATCCAATAGCAACGGCCCAACTGGGTGAAGATGAGCAGGTAGTTGTGGTTCGTGGCCACGAAGAGGTGCTCGAGGAAATCCTCGTCGCGCGTGCTGCTGGCGCGACTGCCCACTCCGCCACGGCTTTGCGTTCGGAATTCGCTGAGGCTGGTGCGCTTGATGTAGCCCATGTGGCTGATGGTCACCACCACCGCTTCGTCGGCGATCAGGTCCTCCATCCGCATGTCGCCGCTGGCGGCCACGATCCGGGTGCGGCGCTTGTCGCCGTACTTTTCCTTGATCTCCTGCGTCTCGATCTTGATGATCCCCATGCGCAGTTCTTCGCTCTCGAGCACGGCCTTGTAGTGATCGATCAGCTCCATGAGGGTGTTGTACTCCTCGCGGATCTTGTCGCGCTCGAGGCCGGTGAGGCGCTGCAGGCGCATGTCGAGGA
>CAZFAW010000027.1:0-14170 GCA_964517015.1 uncultured Chryseobacterium sp. | reverse complement strand
TCGCCCTGGCTCCACACGTCGTGGATGTGGGGCGTGTACTTCTTGAAGACCTCCTTGTTGATCTCCATGCGGATCTGGCTGCGCTCATGGTCGGTCTTGTGGCGGAAGATCACCACGGCGATATCGTCCTTGCCGCCGGCCCAGCCCACCAGTTCGTTGTGGTTCATCTCGGGAATGGCGTGGTGCCAGCACAGTTCCTTGCTGTTCTCGTTCACCTGCTGGCGGAAGCGGATGCTCACGGCTTCGGTGGCGGCCTCGCTGTAGATCACCAGGCGTTTTCCGACGAGCTTCTCGGTCAGGTCCTTTGCTGTCGCCTGGATGTCCTTCTTGTCGTGCTCCAGCATCAGGGCCGCATTCTTGATCGCCCCCTCGAAACCGTCGCCGATGATGCCGAAGTGGTGCAGGAGGAAGAACTGCTGGGTGAGGGAGTAGGCCAGCATGGTGCGCGGCGGGTTGCCCCCGGGGATCACGATGTGGTCGAGGCCGCGCGCCTTGGCCGTGGCGAGCATGGTGCCGCCGCTGGTGATCACGCACACCCGCGCTCCCTTCGCCAGGGCCTGTTCCATGGCGGCCAGGGTCTCCTCGGTGTTGCCGCTGTAGCTGCAGGCGATCACCAGGCTCTTGTGGTCCACGTAGCCCGGCAGGTAGTAGTTGCTATAGACCTCGATCGGGCATTTCGCCTCGTGGGCCACCACTTGCGCAGCGATACGGCCGCCGATGCCGCTGCCGCCGAGGCCGGTGATCACCACATTGCTGTAGGGCCCGCCCGGGGCCTTCAAGGTGGCCTTGCGGCCGATCTCCAGGGCTTCCTTCAATTGGCGGGGGAAGCCATCGATGAGCTGTTGCATGTCGGGTTGTGCGATGCGAAAGTAGCCGCGTCATACGGAGGTGCGGGCCGGCCGGTTGTCTTCCAGGGGCCGGATATCTTCGCCACCCTTCCCGAACGGCCATGTCCCACACGCCTTCCGACCAGGAGCTCGTTCGCCGTGAGGCGCTGCAGAAGCTGCGCGACCTCGGCATCGAGCCCTTCCCTGCCGCCGAGTACCCGGTCACCCATGCTTCCACGGAGGTGAAGGGGCTGTTCCACGAAGGCGCCGAGCCGGTGAACGTGACCATTTCCGGGCGGCTCATGAGCGTGCGCGTGATGGGCAAGGCCAGCTTCGCCGTGCTGCGCGACCACGCCGGCGATCAGCAGATCTACGTGGCCCGCGACGAGGTGGCCCCCGGCGAGGACAAAACCCTGTACGACCAGGTGTGGAAGCACCTGTTGCACCTGGGCGACTTCATCGGCGTGAAAGGCCATGTGTTCCGGACCCGCACCGGCGAGATCACCGTGCACGCGAAGGAGCTCACGGTGCTGGCCAAGGCCCTGCGCCCCCTGCCCGTGGTGAAGACCGACGAGCAGGGCAACGTGCACGACGCCTTCACCGACCCCGAACAGCGCTACCGCATGCGCTACGTGGACCTCAATGTGAACCCCGGCGTGAAGGACACCTTCCTCAAGCGCACGCGCATCGTGAACGCCATGCGCAACGTCATGAACGGGGCGGGGTACGTTGAAGTGGACACGCCGGTGCTGCAGCCCATACCCGGCGGTGCGGCGGCGCGGCCCTTCATCACCCACCACAATGCGCTCGATGTGGACCTGTACATGCGCATCGCCAACGAGCTCTACCTGAAACGCTTGATCGTGGGCGGTTTCAACGGGGTGTACGAGTTCAGCCGGAACTTCCGCAACGAGGGCATGGACCGAACGCACAACCCGGAGTTCACCATCATGGAGCTGTACGTGGCCTACAAGGACTACGCCTGGATGATGGGCTTCATGGAGCGCATGCTGGAACAGGTGTGCATCGCCGCCCACGGCGCGCCCGAAGCCCGGTTCCAGGAGAACATCCTCTCGTTCAAGGCGCCGTTCAAACGCATCACCATGGTGGGAGCCATCCAGGAGAAGGTCGGTGCCGATGTGCTTGGGATGGACGAGCCCGCATTGCGATCGCTGTGCGCGGCACACCAGATCCACTTGGAACCCAGCATGGGCAAGGGCAAGCTGATCGACGAGCTGTTCAGCGCCCTGGTGCAGCCGGACCTGGTGCAACCCACGTTCGTGTGCGATTTCCCCGTGGAAATGAGCCCGCTGTGCAAGAAGCACCGCGAGGATCCGCGGCTCACCGAACGGTTCGAGCTGTTCGTGAACGGGTTCGAACTGGCCAATGCCTACAGCGAACTGAACGACCCCCTCGATCAGCGCGAACGCTTCGAGGAGCAATTGAAGCTCCAGCAGCGCGGCGACGACGAAGCCATGTTCATCGACCAGGATTTCCTGCGCGCGCTGGAGTACGGCATGCCGCCCACCTCGGGCGTGGGCATCGGCGTGGATCGACTGGTCATGCTGCTCACCAACAACCCTGCGATCCAGGAAGTACTGCTCTTCCCGCAGATGAGGCCGGAAAGGCCGGATTCGTGAAGAGCGCTGCGGAGGAACTGAACGCAATGGACAACGCCGTGGAAGATCGAGCAGCGCGCGCGCTACCTCATCGCGCGGAAGGAGGGGCCCGAGGCAACACGCTCTTGCTCCTGCCACCAATGGCTATTTTGGCACATGTTCCAACGAATGGTGCTGGCCGCCGCAGTGTTCTACTGTGGCGGATGCGTTGCCCAGGACTCGACCATGACGGGGCAGAAACTGTTCTTCGGCATCGGCATTGGCATCGATCACGGAGGGTTTGGCTTTCGCCTTGACGGCCGGATCATTCCTGCCATGGGGGTCTTCGTTGGTGCAGGATACAACCTGGCCGGGGTGGGCTGGAACTCGGGGGTGCACCTGAGGATCAGGCCCACCCACCGTTTTTGCCCCTATGCAACGGCGATGTACGGATACAATGCCGCGATCAGGACCGAGAACGCGAAGGGCCAGTACGTGGGAGGAACGAACTTCAACGGGCCATCGTTCGGATGCGGGTTCGAGATGCGGGCCCTGTATGGCACCAACTATATGCAGTTGGGGATCTTGTTCCCGGTTCGATCCAAGGAGGCCATTGAGGCATTCGAGGGGCGCGAACCGCCATTGTGGCCCGTTCTGATCACCGGCGGCGTCCATTTCTAAAGCTGCGACCACAGTTCATTGAACGGTCGCGGAACGCTCTTTCGAGCTAGGGCAGTTGCTTCACCGCCAGGATCAGATCGCCCACGGCGAGCACATCCGCCACATCCTGTCCTTCCACCACGTGTGCGAAACGGGTGTAGCGACCATCGAGGTGCGGCGCGGCCGCGGTCATGATGAAGAACTGGCAGCTCTCGGTATCGCGGCCGGCGGAGGCAAGGCCCACGGCCCCCTTGGTGAATCCATCCGGCCCGATCTCGGTGCGCAAGGTCCAGTCCATGCTGCCGAAGCCATCGCCGCGGGGGCAGCCGCCCTGTGCCACGAAGTTCGGAACGATCCGGTGGAAGGACTTGCCTGCGTAGTACCCCGCCGTGGCCAGTGAATCGAACGCCACGCACGAGCCGGGTGCGGCCAAGGGCTCGAGCTCGATCACGATGTCGCCTTTCGTGGTCTTGATCCGGTAGCGCTTGCCATCCTTCAATGCGACCAGTCGCGCGCGATCGATCGGGTGGTTGATGGACGGGGCGGAGAACGTGGGGGTGGCCTTGCCATCGCGTTGCGCCACGGCGGTCTCCAGGGATCGCAGGGCTTCCAGATCACGGATCGGGTGGAGCGCAGCACGCACACCGGCCTCCAATGCAGGGCTGAGGGCGCGTTGCAGATCGGCCGACGTCCACTGGGCCAGCTGCTCGCACGCCAGGGCGATCAGGCCGGCATCGCCCGAGGAGAGCGCCTGGTGCATGGCATCGCCATATAGCGCAACAGGAGCGACATCGGCTGCGGCGCCGCGTTCCTTCAGCGCGCCCAGCAGGGCTTCAAATGCGGCGGATCGTTCCACGGGCGTGGGTGCTTCGCGCAGGATGCGCTCCAGCACGGCGGGCTCGGCCCCGGGATCCTGCGCCAACGCACGCGTAATGGCGGCTTCCGCATAGCTCATGTTCTCCAGGGCGGCCTGTGCCTCCAGCAGCTTGCGGGCGATCAGACGTTCACCTTCACCGCCATGCTTCAGCACCAGGCCATAGAGCGGGATCTGGGTGAACGGGTCGGGCTGCACCTGGGCCACTTTCCAGATCTCCTCGGCGTTCAGCGGCCCTTTCATGCGTTCGAGCTGTTCCACCGCCGTGAGGCGCACGCTCTGCATGCCATCGGCCATGCGGTCCAGGAAGTAACCCTGCAGTTCTTCGTCCTCGCGCACCCCAAGCGCGCGCAACGCGGCAATGCGGATCGCGGTAAGGCTGTCGGAAGCACCGCGTTCCATGAGCGCCTTCCTCACCTGGTCCGTTCGGAAATGTTCCAACGCCGCTACCAGGAACATGCGCACATCCGGATCGCGCTCCGTGCGCGCGGCCTCCAGTACGCGAGGTTCCAGGCCGTTCATTCCATCGGCCGCCCGCCGTGCCAGCTGTTGTGCGGCGCGCAGCCGCACGGCGCGGTTGCCGGAACCCAGCACCTGGAACAGTTCCTCCGGTGTGGCCCTCGCACGCAGGTCCATGCGCAACTTGAACGCTTGCTCCAGCATGGTACGGAGCACCGCCGTATCGCGTTCGGCATCCTGCGCGCGTTGCAGATCGAGCCACAGAACACTGTCGCGGGAATTGCCAATGGCCAATGCGGCAGCGGTGCGTACACGTGCAATGCTGTCGTGCAGCGCCGCAGCCAGGGCCGTTCGGGCGCCGGGATCGGGCATGCTCGCAAAGGCGAACGCGGCGCGCTCGCGCACCTCGGGCCGTGCATGACCCAGGAAGTGCAGCAACTGTGCGGCATCGCGGTGGTCCTGTGCCTGCAGCACGGCCCAGAGCGTATCGTCCGCCCACTCGTGCGCCCCGGTCGTCGCTGCGGGCGCCGGTGCGGGCGGTCGTTGGCCGCATGCGATGAACAGGATCGGGACGAAGAGGAACGGCAGGGTGCGCATGGGGCGTGACTTGGCGGCGCAAACATCGCCACGGCGGCCGGTATCTTGCAGGCCCGTTCCCGATCCCATGTTCCGCCACCTGCTCCCGATCCTCACCGCCCTGCCGTTGCTGGCCCATGCACAAACGCCCATGAGCGACCAGGAGGTGAAGGACCAGATGAAGTTCGACGTGCAATACCTGGCGAGCGACCGGCTCGAGGGGCGCGAGGCCGGCACAAACGGCGAGCGGCTGGCGGCGGACTATGTGCGGCAGAAGTTCGAGAGCATCGGTCTGATGCCCTATGGGGATAGCACCTCCTACCTGCAACGCTTCCCCTTCATGGCGCCGCCCCGCGTGGGCGATAAGTGCAGCCTGCAGGTAGGCCGCAAGCGACTGAAGCAAGGGGAGGAGTACTTCCCGCTCGACATGAGCGCATCCGGCGCCGTGCTTACCAAGCTCATGAAATGCGGCTATGGTATCCAGGCGCCCGACCTGGGCTACGACGACTACGAAGGCGTGGACGTGAAAGGCAGGGCGGCGGCCTTTTCCATCAGCTCGCCCGATGGGATCCATCCGCACTCGAAGTACCTGACCTACCACGACCTGCGCGCACGCGTGGAGAAGGCCGTGCAACTGGGCGCTGTGGCGGTGATCCTCTACAACAACGACCCCACCGCCGATCCGCCCTCGCCGGAAATGAGCGACAAGGCGATCCCCGTGGGCGTTCCCGTGGTCTACATCGTCGGCGACCTGTACAAGCAGGTGATCGAAACCGGCAACCCGGTGGCGGTGAACGTCGACATCGTACGGGAGGAGCGCACCGCCATGAACGTGATCGGCATGATCGACAACGGAAAACCGAACACGGTGGTGATCGGCGCGCACTTCGACCACCTGGGCCTTGGCGGCAAGGGGTCGCTCTACACCGGCGATCCGGCGATCCACAACGGCGCCGACGACAACGCCAGCGGGGTGGCCGTGCTGCTGCAACTGGCCCGCGACCTGTCGCAAATGAACGAGGCTCGCGGGAACGACTACCTCTTCATCGCGTTCAGCGGCGAGGAGAAAGGCCTTTACGGATCGAATTGGTGGACCAAGCACCCCACGCTTCCGCTCGCCGGGATCAACTACATGATCAACATGGACATGGTGGGGCGGCTCGACAGCGCGCACCATCTGGCCATCTACGGCACAGGCACCTCCCCGAGGTGGGACTCGGTGCTCACCGTGCTGCGCAAGCCGGTGAAGGAACACGCAAGGCGCTGGGAGGCCGAGGCCGATACGTTCGCCATCAAGATGAACCCCGAGGGCGTGGGACCGAGCGACCACACTTCGTTCTACCTGCAGGACATCCCGGTGCTGCATTTCTTCACCGGGCAGCACGCCGACTACCACAAGCCCAGCGACGATGAGGAGAAGATCAACTACACGGGCATGCTCCAGGTCACCCGCTTCATCGAGCGCCTGATCCTTGCTGTGAACGATCAGGGCGAATTGCCCTTCGCGAAGACGGCCGATGCCGATACGGCCAGCGCACCGCGCTTCACCGTTACCCTCGGCGTGATCCCCGATTACATGTTCAGCGGGAAGGGCATGGCGATCGACGGAGTGCACGAAGGCAAGCCCGCAGCGAAAGCGGGCCTGAAGAAGGGCGACGTCGTGGTCCGGCTCGGGAACGTCGAGGTTACCGACATGAACAGCTACATGAAAGCACTGGCCGCATTGAAGAAAGGCGACCGTGCCAAGGTGCGTGTGTTGCGGGAAGGAACGGAAATGGGAATGGACATCCAGTTCTGATGCCTGTGATCGGTGTGATCGGCGGCGGCAGTTGGGGCACAGCCCTGGTGAAGCTGCTGCATGCCAACGCGAGCCCCGTGCACTGGTGGATCCGCCGGGAGGAGACCATCGAGCACATCCGCAAATACGGCCACAACCCCGACTACATCAGCGCTGCACAGTTCGACGTGGCGCGGCTGGCCATGAACACCGACATTCATGCGGTGGTGAAGGCCAGCGACGTGCTGATCGTGGCCGTGCCTTCCGCGTTCCTGAAGGCCACCCTGGAGCAATTGGACCCCGCGGAACTAAAGGGCCGCAAAGTGTTCAGCGCGGTGAAGGGCATCGTGCCCGAGACCAACCAGATCGTGGGCGAGTACCTGTTCGCACACTGGGGCCTGGCGAACGGCGACTTCGGAGTGATCTGCGGGCCCTGCCACGCGGAGGAGGTGGCCATGGAACGGCTCAGTTACCTCACCATCGCCAGCCAGAACGCACGGGCTGCGGAAGAGCTGGGCACGGCGCTCGCAGGCCGGTACATGAAAACCAGCCTGAGCGACGACATCTACGGCACCGAATACGCGGCGATCCTCAAGAACGTGATCGCCGTGTGCAGCGGCATCAGCGTCGGGCTCGGCTACGGCGACAACTTCCGAGCGGTGCTCGTGAGCCGGGCCATCCAGGAGATCGCCCGCTTCGTGAAGGCCGTCCATCCGATCGATCGCGACATCAATGAACCCGCCTATCTCGGCGACCTGCTTGTAACGGCGTATTCCACCTTCAGCCGCAACCGCGAGTTCGGCACCATGGTGGGCAAGGGCTACAGTGTGAAGGCGGCTCAGTTGGAGATGAACATGGTGGCCGAAGGCTACTACGCCGTGAAGTGCGTGCACGAGATCAACGGCAGATTGAAGGTGGAGATGCCGATCTGCGACAGCACCTACCGCATCCTCTACGAACGGATGGCCCCGATGATCGAAATGCGCTTGCTCAGCGAGAAACTGGCGTAATGGCGCTGCTCCGTTTCCACTGGGAATTCTTTGGACCGGATGCCGGGCCCACCGCAGTGCATTTTCTCGAACACCTTGACGAATTCTGTGGGAAGGAGGGCATTTCGGGCCAGAGGCATTGGGTAACGAACCTGCCTTTTCGCAGCACCGCAACGCTGGAGTGCGATGAGACGCATCTGGCGCTCGTGCGCAACAGGCTCCGCCCCAAGCGTGCGGAGCGCGTGGGTTGACCTTCCTTGGCCCCCGTACCTCCGAATACCTTTGATGCGAATGGAAAGCGGGCCTCGAGCCAACACGGGAGACAAGAAGTTCTGGTACCTCCAGAACCACCGGCTGTTCGATCAGTTGTCCGCAGATGCCATTCAAGGGCTTTGCATCATTTCACGGTACAAGGAGGCGCGCCGTGGTGAGCACATCTTCTTCACCGACGACACCAGCGACCGGATCTTCATCCTGAAACGCGGAGCCGTGAAGATCGTGCAGGCCGAGGCCGGGGGCCGGGAGGTGGTGAAGGATGTGCTTGGCGACCATGACCTGTTCGGCCACCTGCCCTCCGGCGGCCGGTCGAAGAACGGCGATCAATTCGCCGTGGCCCTTTCGGACGAGGTGACCATTTGCATGTTCAAGCGCGCCGACTTCGAACGCGTGCTGGCCAACGACCCGCAGGTGTCGTTGAAACTAGCCTCCCACATCGGAGGCAAGCTCCGCGCGCTGGAGCAGAAGTACGACAGCCTTGTGTTCAAGGATGTGCGCACGCGGCTCATCGAGTTCCTGCAGCGCTACAGCCAGCTGCTCGCTGCGGAGCGCGAGGCCGATGGTGCCGTGCCCAACCTGTTGCGCCAGGAGGATATCGCGCAGCTGATCGGCAGCACGCGCCAGACGGTGGCGGAGCTGCTGGGGGAGTTGGAGCGCGAAGGCCGTGTCCGCTATTCCCGCAGGTCGATCCTGGTGCATTGAGGCTGTGTCGGCCGGCCGACATTCCACCATTGAGGCCCCGATCAACTTTGCCCCGGCACACAGCCCGAACCATGCGAACCACCGCTCTCGCCGCCCTGCTCCACCTGGCCGTTGGGGCCCTTGCACAGGAAGACCTGCTCCCGAAACTGAACACGGACAATGGGCTCTGGGTCGAAGGCTACGATCCGGTTTCCTACCTCGTGGACCAGCGCGCCGTCGAGGGCGATGCCCGCTACACCTACCGGTTCGAGGGCGCCACGTTCCGCTTTTCGGACCAGGCGCACAAGGACCTGTTCGCTGCCGATCCGATGCACTACCTGCCGCAGTATGGTGGCTGGTGCGCCTATGCCATGGGTGCCAAGAACGAGAAGGTGGAAGTGGACCCCGAGACCTTCAAGGTGAAGGACGGCAAGGTCTATCTCTTCTATAACCGATTCTTCACCAACACGCTCGAAGATTGGAACGCCGACGAGGCGCACTTGCTACCGGCTGCAGACCGGAACTGGAAGGCGTTCAAGCATGCAACGAACACCCACCCCTGAAATGAAGAAGTGGCTTCCAAGGATCCCGGCCGTCGTCGCTGCGATCATCCTGTTGCAGACCCTGTACTTCAAGTTCACCGCGGCGCCGGAGTCGGTGTTCATCTTCTCCACCCTGGGTATGGAACCTTGGGGGCGGATCGGTTCCGGTGTGGCGGAACTGATCGCGGCGACCCTGCTGCTCATTCCGCGCACTTCCTGGATGGGGGCTGTCCTGGCGTTCGGCATCATGTGCGGTGCGGTGCTTAGCCACCTGGCCGTCCTTGGCATCGAGATCATGGAGGATGGTGGCACGTTGTTCTACCTGGCACTAACAGTCGCCGTGTGCAGCGCGATCGTTCTGGTCCAACAACGCGATAGAATGCTTCAATTCGTCAACCGGTTCCGTCCGCTCCCCCGGGGTAACCGTTGACCACCGACCATGCAACGCAGCATCGCATACAACAAGGCCCTTCTCCTGCAAGCGGGTGATCTACTGGAGCAGCTTTCCGACCAGGAGCTTCGCGCCGGGCGCACGCTGCTCTTCGGCGGGACGATCGGTCAGCACGTGCGGCACATCCTCGAATACTACCAGCAATTGTTGAAGGAGCAGGGCACGGGCCGCATCAATTATGACCGGCGCGTTCGGGATCATGGGATCGAACAGCACACGGGTCTGGCTCGCACGGCGCTGCTGGACTGCCTCGAGCGACTGGATGCGCTCACCGCGGACCGTGCGTTGATCCTGGAGTCCGAACTTCCCTCCGAGGAGCGCACCATCCGCCAGGATACCAGTCTGGTCCGCGAGCTCACCTACGTGGCGGACCATTGCGTGCACCACCTCGCCATGGTCCGCATCGTGGTGGAACAGGAGTTGCCGGCCCTGGACTTTCCCGAGGAACTCGGTGTGGCCGCCGCTACGCGCAACCACCGCGCGCGCTGATGTGCACGCTGACCTACCTGCCGTCCGATGGCGGTTTCGCCATGGTTTCCAGCCGGGACGAGATGCGTGCGCGCGGGCCCATGGAACCACCCGTTCATGATCGCGACCGGGGTGCCTTGTATCCGGTGGACGTCCGAAGCGGCGGCACCTGGTTGCTTACGGCCACTTCCGGCTTCACGGTGAACCTGCTCAACGGCGGCTATGAGCGTCACGCCCCGGGCGGGCCCTATCGCCACAGTCGCGGGCTGGTGCCCTTGTTGTTCGCCGAGGCCGGTGGCATCGACGCTTTTCTTTCGACGTTCGACCCGCGAGGGATCGAACCGTTCACCTTGGTGGTCGTCACCCATGCCCGCCGCAGCATCACGGAGCTGGTGTGGACCGGCGAGCGCATGGATCGGAATGAACGGGACCCGGAACTACCGTGCATCTGGTCATCCAGCACCTTGTACGATGCGACCACCCGGGACATGCGCGCCGGCTGGTTCCACGAGGTGACCAGGGCACAGGCACAACGTTCGCCCATCGAGGTGCTCTTCGACTTCCACCGTGACGGAGGTCGTGGCCTCGCTCCGCAGGATCGAACGATCCACATGAGCCGGCCGCACGGCCCGGAGACCGTGGCGCTTGTCGGTGTGGTGCATGACCGCACCGAATGGACCCTGCGGTACCACGACCTGGTCCGTGCGGAACAGCGCATCATCCGCTTGATCGGCTCATGAAGCGCCTGCGCGACCGATACAACCACGAATACTGGCCGTGGTACCTGATCTACCTGCCGGTATTCCTGCTCTACCTGTTCGAGGCGCTGCGCACGCGGCGGGCGGCGTTCTTCACGAACGTGAACCCCGGCATCGATATGGGCGGGTTCTTCGGGGAGCGGAAATCCGACATCTATGCTTTGCTGCCGGAGAACGCATTCCCGCCGACGGTGAAGGTCGCGGTCGGAACCACGGCTCACGTGGCGCTGGAGCTGGTGATGGGCAAGGGCATCCGCTTCCCGCTGATCGTGAAGCCCGATGTGGGGGAACGTGGAAGGGGTGTGATGCGCGTGGGCGATGCAGCAGCGTTGATGCAGGTGCTCGCCTCGGCGAAGGAGGATCTGCTGGTCCAGCAGTTGGCGAAGGGTGAATGTGAGTTCGGATTGATGTTCGCACGCGATCCCCGTTCAGGTCGTACGCAACTGCTCTCGATCACCGGTAAGCGCTTTCTGCAGGTGACCGGGAACGGTCGGGATCCTATCCCCGCCCTGCTGGCACGCGACCATCGGGGGGCACGGCAGTTGGACCGCTTGCGTTCCGAAGGTGCGCTCGGGTCCGACAGGATCCTCGAAGCAGGGGAGGTCTTCCGCGTGGAACCGATCGGCAATCACTGCCGCGGCACGACCTTCCTGGATGCGGGTCACCTGCGCACCGCGGACCTGGAGCGTGCGGTCGACAAGCTCATCGCGGCATCGGCCGGCGTTTACTATGGCCGCATGGATGTGCGTGCGGAGAGCGAGGAAGCGTTGCGGATGGGCGGCTTCGAGGTGATCGAGCTGAACGGCGTGAGCAGTGAACCCGGGCACATCTACGATCCCGGGTATTCCATCTGGCGCTGCTGGCGCGAGCTCATCCGTCATGTGGTGCACATGGCGCGCATCTCCCGAGAGTTGTGGGAAATGGGCGTGCAGCCTGTGCCGGTACGCAGCGTGCTGCACCGTTGCGCAGCGCATTTCGGATGGCGGATACCCGTACTGTTCACACCGTCGCCTTCCACAGTGCGAGCCCGCCGCTCACCAGCAGCAGCGCTCCCACCGCACGGAACAAGAGCCTGAGGCGCGCGGGCCGCAGGCGCTCCACCGCGCGTTGGCCCAGCTTCACCAGCTGGAATAGCAGGAGGATGGCCCCGGTGAACGCGCCCAGCCCGAACGCGATCATGCCGAAGACGCCCTGGCCCTTGATGCCGTAAGCATGCAAGGCGAGCACGACCCCGCACCAGAACAGCACCAATTGTGGATTCGCGAGGCCAAGGACCAGGCCACGCCGTACGCCGGTCGCCTTCACCTCCATCCGTTCCGGGTCGAACTTCGGTTTGAAGATGAAGGTGAAGTAGAGGCCCATGCCGACCAGCACGATGCCCACCGCTATCCCGATGCGGTCCTGCCCGATACCCAGCTTTTCCAACAGCGCGTTCGCGAAGAGGTAGGCGACACCGGCGTACAAGATCTCCGGTATCGATCCGCCGATGGCCATGCGCCGACCCGCTGCAGGTCCGCGTTGAACGGTGTGCGCCAGTACGGCCGTGTTCACCAGTCCGGCCTGCAAGGAGCCGATGAAGCTCGCCACGGCGGCGAAGATGAACAGGAACAGCGGCCCCATGGCAGGCAAAGTAGAACGCGATGTTCAAGCGGCCAGAAGGAAATCCTCGCCCTCGACAAGTCCGCGCCCCGACAGGAAGGATGCGATGCGGGCGCCGGTGCCGCGTTGGCTGATGAACGAAACGATGAAGGCTTCACCCGCAGGCGGCAGCCGGTCGTGCGGTACCCAGTGGTAGCCCGGCACCTTGCGCGGCCGCACATCGGTGAACGCATCCACGCGCATGCCCTGCGCCTCCAGCAACCGTGCGCGTTCGCGGCACATGGTGCTGGTGCCGGCGATGATCACGGGGCGCCGATCGGCGTATTTGCGCAGGTACCACTTGGCCAACCAGATCGCCTTGGTGGTGAAGAAGGCCGCTTTCCCGTAGTTCGGGTGCGTGCGGCTCAGGCGGTCGGGACGGTCGCACCAGGTGAGCAACGCATCGGGCAGCTTCGCGAAGCGCACCCCATGGTGCATCCAGCGCAACCACATCTCGTGGTCTTCCGGCACAGGCCCGGTGTCGTACCCCCCGAAGCGGTCGATCAATTCCCGTCGGAACAACACCGTCGGGTGGGCCACGGCGGCGTCCACGAAACGCTTCAGGTAGTGGTCGCGCGGAGAGAGGATCGCGTTCTGCCAGTCCACGAACCAACGCATGCCGCTGTTCTTCGGCACCGTGCTGGTGAAGACGGTGCGCGTACCGAGCACGCCGATCTCCGGGTGCTCATGCAGGTAAGCCATCTGTCGTGCCAGGCGCTCGGGGTGGGCGGTGTCGTCGGCATCCATGCGCGCGATCAGCGGCGCGGTGGCATGGCGCAGGCCGGTGTTCAAGGCGTGCGCGATGCCGATGACCGGCTCGTGGATCAGTCGAATGCGGGGGTCGCGATCAGCCCATGTGCGTGCGACCTCGGGGCTGTCGTCACTGCTCGCGTTGTCGATCAGGAGCAGCTCGTGATCGGTGAAGGTCTGTGCAGCGATGCTCGCAAGGGCGGCATCGAGCGTGAGCGCCGCATTGTGGAAGGGGAGGAGGATCTGGACCCGCACGGCTGATCACGCCAATGTCCGCTGGATCACCTCGGCCTTCTTCGCCCCCACCTCCTGCGCGAGCTCCCCGATGGGCGCCTCCTTCACGCCCTTGAGGCTGCCGAAGCGTTTCAGCAATCGGTTCGCGGTCTCGGGACCGATGCCCGGTATGTCCTCCAGGGCGGTGCGCACCACGCGCTTGTTGCGCCGACCGCGGTGGTGGGTGATGCCGAAGCGGTGCGCCTCGTTGCGCATGTGCTGGATCACCTTCAGCGAACTGCTGCGCTTGTCGATGTGCAGCGGCACGGGGTCGCCCGGGAAGTAGATCTCCTCCAGCTTTTTCGCGATGCCGATCAGAGCGACACGGCCGCGCAGGCCCAGGCGATCGAACACGTTCTGTGCGGCGTGCAGCTGGCCCTTGCCGCCATCGATCACCACCAGTTGCGGCAACGGCTGGTCTTCGGTGAGCAGCCGCGCGTAGCGACGCTCCACGGCTTCCTCCATGCTGGCGAAGTCGTCCGGGCCCTCCACCGTGCGGATGTTGAAATGCCGGTAGTCCTTCTTGCTGGGTTTGCCGTCCTTGAACACCACGCAGGCGCTCACCGGATCGGT
>CAZFAW010000026.1:4703-14209 GCA_964517015.1 uncultured Chryseobacterium sp. | reverse complement strand
GGGGATGTACTCCAGCGGGCCGGGCCGGAACAGCGCGTTCATGGCGATGAGGTCGTCGAAGCGGTCGGCCTTCAGGTCGCGCAGGTACTTCTGCATGCCCACGCTCTCGAACTGGAACGTGCCGTTGGTCTGAGCACGTTGGTAGAGATCGAAGGTCTTCGGGTCGTCCAGGGGGATCGCATCGATATCGATCCGGATGCCGTGGTTGCGCTCGATCAGGCGCAGCGTATCGCGGATGATGGTGAGCGTTTTCAGCCCGAGGAAGTCCATCTTGATCACTCCCGCATCCTCCACCACCTTGCCATCGTACTGCGTGAGCAGCAGGGTGGACTCCTTGCTGGTGCATACCGGGAGGATCTCCACCAGGTCCTTCGGGGCGATGATGATCCCGGCGGCATGCACACCGGTCCCGCGCACGGACCCCTCGAGCTTCTCTGCCTCCTGCAACACTTCGGCCTGCAGGTCGCTGCCACCGGAGATCTTGCGCAGTTCCTTCACCAGTTCGATCTCGTCGCTGTTCAGGTTCTCCTTCGCCTTCAGGCTTCCCTCGCCATCAAGGGGCGCGTGCAGCACGCGTTCCAGTTCGATGCCGGGCCGTTCCGGCACCAGCTTGGCCAGCCGGTCCGCCTCGCTGAGCGGAAGATCGAGCACGCGGCTCACATCGCGGATGCTGCTCTTGGCCGCCATGCCGCCGTAGGTCACGATCTGGGCCACCTGGTTCCTGCCATACTTCTCCACCACGTAGTCGATCACGCGCTGGCGACCTTCATCGTCGAAATCGGTGTCGATATCGGGCATGCTCTTGCGGTCCGGGTTGAGGAACCGCTCGAAGAGGAGGTCGTACTTGATCGGATCGATGTTGGTGATCCCGATGCAATAGGCGACCGCGCTCCCCGCCGCACTGCCGCGGCCCGGGCCGATCAGCACGCCGATGTCGCGGCCGTGGTTGATGAAGTCCTGGACGATGAGGAAATACCCTGCGAACCCCATCGTACGGATCGTGAAGAGCTCGAAATCGAGACGCTCCTTGATCGCAGGGTCCAGCGAATCGATGCCGCCGCCCGCACCGCCCAGCCAGCGCTTGATCGCGCCTTCGTAGGTCAGGTGCCTCAGATAGTCGTCCTGGTCGGCGAAGCCTTCGGGAATGCGGAAGTTGGGCAGAAGGATGTCCTGCTTCAACTTCAACGGTTCCACCTTGTCCACGATCCGCTCCGTGTTGTCCAGCGCTTCCGGCAGATCGTGGAAGGTCGCGGCCATCTCGGCCTTCGTCTTGAAGAAGAACTCGTCGTTGTAGAAGGCGAAGCGCGTGCCCTTGGGCTTGCCCTCCTCATCGTCGAACTCCTTGGCGCTGGGCGTGCTCTGCTTTTCGCCGGTGTTGATGCAGAGCAGGATGTCGTGGGCGTTGCTGTCCGTGCGGTCCACGTAGTGGCTGTCGTTGCTGGCGATGATGGGCACGTTGTATTTCGCGGCCCATTGCACCAGCACGGCGTTCACCCGCTCCTGTTCCGGGATCCCGTGGCGTTGCAGTTCGATGTAGTAGTCCTCGCCGAAGAGGTCGAGCCACCATTTGAACTCCACTTCGCCGGCGGCTTCGCCCTTGCGCAGGATCGTGCGCGGCACGCTGGCGGCCAGGCAGCAGGTGGTTGCGATCAGGCCTTCGTGGTGCTTCAACACCAGTTCCTTGTCGATCCGCGGATACTTGCTGTAGAAGCCTTCGATGTAGCCGAGCGAGCAGAGGCGGCTCAGGTTCCTGTACCCGGTGGCGTTCTTGGCCAGCAGCAACTGGTGGAAGCGTTGATCGCGCTCCTCGCGCGTGAATTGCTTCCTGTGCCGGTCGGCCACCAGGTAGAACTCGCAGCCCACGATCGGTTTCACCTTGAGACTGCCGTCCTCGTTCTTGTGCTTGCCGGCCTCGGCCACAAACTGGAACACGCCGAACATGTTGCCGTGATCGGTGATGGCCACGGCGGGCTGGCCATCGGCGGCCGCCTTCTTGTACAGCGCAGGTATGGCGGCCGCGCCATCCAGCAGCGAGAACTGGGTATGGACGTGGAGGTGGGAGAATTTCATCGCAGGTGCGCGAAACTACCTGCGTGTGGCGGAGCAGGGGCGATCAGTTTTCCACACCGCCCGGCGCTCCGGATCCCCTCGGGCGACCAGCAGGGGCCGAACACCGTGCGGGATCCCGTGGTGGACTAGTTCCGCATGAAGCGCCCTGTCAATGAGCGACCCTCGATGGTCCGTGCGTGCACTACATAGGCGCCGGGTGCCGCGGCGCGCATGTCCAGGGTGGCGGTCGCATCGGTGCGTGCCACACCCACCTGCACGTTCCTGCCTGTGCCATCGAACACCGAGAGCCCGATCACAGCGGCCGAGGACCATTGCACCTGGACCTGATCTCCGCTTTGGGTGATGGTGAGCACGGCTGGCGCGTCCAATCGCTGCACGATGCCGGTGTTGATGTCCTGCGCGTAGAACGGCCCATCGAAGGCCAGGGAAGTGCCGGAGATCAGCTGCGGGAGGGAGCACCCGAAGGCGAACGGCTGGCCGATATCCCCGGGCGCAGGCGTGAAGATGCCGGACCATCGCACCCACGCGGTATCGAACACCGGCGTGGGCACGGTGTCCCATACCATGGAGCCGGTCGGCGTGCCGATGTAGAGCGTATCGTAGTCCGCAAGGGCCGGCGTGCCGATGCTCGAGTACCGCGAACAGTAGAACGACACACGGTAGCTGGTGTTCGCGATGGTGCCGTTGAGCGGCTTCACGAAGCCGATGTTGGGGATGGGCAGGCCGGTGTAGTTGGAAAGGAATGCTTCGGATCCGGCATGGTTGGTCGCGAATCCGAAAGAGGTGGCATCGACCCAATTGAACGCGCCGAAGCCGCCTTTGTAGGTCTCGTTGCCCACCTCGTCGAACACATCGTTGATCGCTTGCGCGGAAAGGATCGCAGGCACGGCGGCGAGCAGGAACGCGGCGCTCGAGCGCGCGATCCGGGTGGAGGTTCGTTCGTGTTCCATGTGAGGTGGGGGTGGAAAACTACGCACAGGTTCACCCGACCCGGATCACGGGTTCGGCCCGAACCGGGAAGTTCACAGAATTGGCGATGAAGCAATACGTGTGCGCTGCAGCGTGGAACCCGTGCGCCTTGTCCAAGTGGGCTGCGTCCGCGATCACCACTTCCGGATGCAGCACGGCCTCCACGAAGCGGCCACCGCCTTCGGGGGTGGTGATCAGGGTGCCGGTCGCACGATCCAGGTACCGGGTCACAGCGATGCGCGCCCGTGCGCACAATGCGAGGTAGGTGAGCAGATGGCAGCTGGACAGTGCGGCCAGCAAGAGGTCCTCCGGATCGTGGAGGTTGGGGTCCCCGAGAAAGTCGGGATGCGACGTGGTGATCAGGTCGGCTTTGCCCGGAATGCGGATGGTGTGCGTGCGATCGTAGGTGCTGTAACCGGTCCCCGTATTGCCGGTCCACTCCAGCGTGCTGGCATACCGGTGTTCGTGCTGCATGGTGGTGCGAAGTTCGCCACCACGCATGCACCCGCCCTGCTCACAACACCGCTTCGATGATGCGATCGGCGGTGATGCCCTCGGCCTCGGCCTTGTAGTTGCGCACCATGCGATGCCGTAGGATCGGCTTGGCCACGGCCTGCACATCCTCGATGTCCGGGCTGTACTTGCCGCGCACGAGCGCGTGGCACTTGGCCCCCACCACCAGGAACTGGCTTGCACGCGGACCCGCGCCCCAGCTCAGGTGATCGTTCACCATCGCGGGTGCACCGCTCACTCCCGGTCGGGTGCGGCCGGCCAGCTTCACGGCGTACTCCATCACATTGTCCGGCACGGGTATGCGGCGCACAAGGCCCTGGAAGTGCAGGATCTCATCGGCCGTGAGCGCCGCCGATACGGTGGGTTGGGTATCGATGGTGGTGGCCTTCACCACGGCCAGTTCCTCGGCGTAGCTGGGGTAATCGACCTGGATGTTGAACATGAAGCGGTCCAACTGCGCTTCGGGCAGCGGGTAGGTGCCCTCCTGTTCGATCGGGTTCTGCGTGGCCAGCACGAAGAACGGTTCGGGGAGCGTGTAGGTCTGTCCGGCCGCGGTCACGCTCTTTTCCTGCATGGCTTCGAGCAGGGCCGCCTGCGTTTTGGGCGGTGTGCGGTTGATCTCGTCCGCCAGGATGATGTTGGCGAAGAGCGGTCCCTTCACGAACCGGAACCGTCGGTCCTGATCGAGGATCTCCGAACCGATGATGTCGCTGGGCATCAGGTCGGGCGTGAATTGGATGCGGTGGAAGCTGAGGCCCAAAGCGCGCGCCACGGTGCTCACCAGCAAGGTCTTCGCCAGCCCGGGCACGCCCACCAGCAGGCAGTGGCCGCGGCTGAAGATGGCGATCAGCACGTGCTCCACCACCTGTTCCTGGCCGATGATCACCTTGTTCACTTCGGTCTTCAGCCGCGCGTACCGCTGGCCGAACTGTTCCACTGCCTGGACGTCGTTGGACATGAGGGGTTCGTTGTGCTCGTTGCTCTTCGGGTTCGCTTCAGGGGCGCGGCGCCACCCAGGGGTGCTTGAAGGTGCACGCCGTGTAGCCTTCACCGATCCGCACGTAGGTCTCCTGGATCTTCTGCCGCGCCCAGTCGGAGACCGCGGTCTCCTTCATCTTGTTCTCCGCGGCGCGCTGCAGCAGTTGGTAGTCGTCCTTCAGGTTGGCCACATGGGGCTCGGTGCGCAGGTTCAAGCGCACGATCCGCAGCGCCTTGGTCCCATCGGGCAGTGTGAAGGAGACCGGATCGCTCACTTCGCCCGCTTTGAGCTTGTCGATCACGAAGAAATCCTGCTGGTCCAGTTCGCCCATGGCCCACCGCGTGCTGTTGGTGCTCGGCTGCACCACGGCTCCGTTCATGGCCTTGCTCTCTTCGTCGTCGCTCACTTCTCCGGCCACCTTGGCGAAGTCGGCCCTTCCGAGGCGCACTTCGTTGGCCATGCTGTCCAGGTAGGCCCTGGCCTGTTGCTGTTCGGCATCGGTGGTGCGCGGCTTGATCAGGATGTGCTGCGCGTTGTATTGTTCGCCGCGTCGTTCGATCATGCGCATGAGGTGGTACCCGTACTCGGTCTCGAACACCTGGCTCACTTCACCGTCCTTCAGGCTCAGGGCCACGGCATCGAAGGTGGGCACCATGGTGCCGGGGGCCACCATGCCCAGTTCGCCGCAGTTGTCCTTGCTTCCCGGATCCTCGCTGTACAGGGTGGCCAGCACGCAGAAGTCCTTGCTTCCATCGGCCAGTCCGGTGCGGAACTCCTCCAGCTTCTTGCGCACGCGGCGCACTTCCTCCTCTCCGGGCCGTGGGGCCTTCACGATCTGGCTGAACTCGACCTGTGCATTGATCAAGGGCAGGCTGTCCTTGGGGATGGTGTTGAAGAACTTCTCCACGTCGCGCGGGGTGGCGCGTGCATCGCCCACGACCTGGTCCTGCATCTGGCCCGTGAGCATCTGATCGCGCACGCGTTCGCGGAACTCGGCCTTGATCGTGGTGATGCTCTTCCCGTAGAATTCCTCGAGCTTCTGTTCGCTGCCGAGCTGCGCGATGAAATAGCGGATGCGCTGATCGAGCTCGGCGTCCACCTGTGCTTCGTCCACCTCCACACTGTCGATGCGCGCCTGGTCGAGCAGGAGCTTCTCGTACATGATGTCCTCCAGCATGGAACAGGCAAGGGCATCGTCCACGCGTTCGCCGCCCTGCCGTGCCTGTTCCATTCGGCCGGCGAGGTCGCTGTACAGCACGGGCTCCTCGCCCACCACGGCGATGATGCCATCGGCCAGTTGCCGTTGCGGCTGGGCCGTAGCGGTGGTCGCGGCCAGGGCCAGGGCCAGGGCCAGGGTCATGGCCTTAGTGCGGTTCAACCTCCTTCTTTTCACGGGCTTCACGGTACAGGTCGTCGCGCATGCGCTGGATGAGCAGTTGCTTGCGCTGGTTCAACAATACGGCGCGGATCTCGTCGCGCACCATGCCAAGGGGCGAAACGCTGTTCTGCAGGCGATGCTCCAGGATCTCGATGAAATAGGTGCCACTGCTGTCCTTCAGCACCATGGGGTGCCCGGCGTGCGCGGAAAGGTAATCCACGGGGTTCGGGGCATGGACGGGCGTGGCGGCCACCAGGTCCTTGAATAGCCACCAGTCCGCCCCGCTGTCGTGCACCTCGGCGGCATGTTCGGCGATCCACACTTCCAGTTCGTGCCGTTCGTTGGCGTCCGCGCTTTGGAACCACTTCTCCAGTCGGGCGAGCATGCGTCGGTCGTTCTCCCTGGTCTTGAACCAGCGCACGCGCACGATGTTGTCCTTCAGCTCGAAGTTCTTCTTGTTGTCTTGGTAGTACCGCGCGATCTCCTCCTCTCCGATGGCCGTATCGAGCTTCTGTTCGATCAGGGCGCGTTCATAGGCGTAGACGATGAGCGAATTTCGGTAGTCGCGCATGCGCACCTCGAAGTCCTTCTCCTCGGCCTTCAGGTTCTGTTCGGCCTTGTGGATCACGACCTGTTCGCGCAGCCAGGCGTCCACGATGGCCTGCGCACGGGCGGCGCTGTCCTCGGGGGTGGCGCTCACCGGGATGGACCGGCGCAGGTCGCTCCAGCGCAGGAACTGGTCGTAGGCGCGTGCCACCACGGGATCATCGGTGTTCTCCTGGCGGCCGCAGGCGGAGAGCGCGAGGGCGGCGATCACCGCCGCCCCCGACAACGCCTTGGTATGCCTTGCACGCCGGCTCAGTGGATGGAATAGAGCACGTCCTTGTTGGTGACCACGGGGTACTTCGCGCGCAATTCGGTGATCCAGTCCTTCTCCAGTTGGTCCTGGTAGGCGGCGGTCACCGATCCACGGGCTTCGTCCAGGGTCTTGGGCGAGGGCGGCACCACTTGCTTCATGTCCACGATCACCACGCGGCCGTCCACGTCGATGTTGTTGCTCGGTCCGGTCTTGGTGATGCCCACGAGATAGGGCTTTTCCTCGCCCCCGAAACGGCCGGCGTCGATGCTGAGGTTCAAAGCCGAGGTCTTGTTCACCGCATCGAGGAGGTCCTTGCCGCGTTTGCCTTTGGCGTAAAGACCCCGCACCTGCCTGGCCACATCGGCGTTGGCGCAGGTGTAGATGTCGCAATCGTAACGGGTCTCCCACATGAAGCGGTCCTTGTTCGCCGTGTAGAATTGCTGGAGCCCGGTACTGTCCTTCACCGCCTTGCTCCACACCTTCTGGTCGGTGAGTTCGAAGAGCAGGATCCCGTCGCGGTATTCCTTCATGAGCATGCGGAACTCGGGGTACTTCTGCTCCAGCCGTCCGTCTTCATAGGCCAGGGTGGTTTCATCCACGAATTCGTGGAAGCGATCGTTCAGGTACCCCGGCAATGGCCTTGCGGTTTCGCGCTTCTGCTTCGATTCGAGGTAGTTGAGCAGGTCCGTTTGCGTGTAGGTCTTCCCATCGAGCTCGAAGACCGGTTTGGTGAGCTTCTTCGCCTTGTTGCGGTCGTAGCTCCAGCCTTCCTGGATGTCGCGCACCACCACGGTATCGGTGGGCAGCAGGGCGATGTCCTCGTGCCGGCGGCTGCGGATGTTCACCACTTTCCCGTCGCGCAGCGTGCCGTTGATCTCGCGCTTGAAGCGAAGTCCCCCGCGCATGAAGGGGCCCTCCGTTACATCGCGGCGCAGCAGCGTATCGCTGATGGTGAAGCCCTTCTTGAAGATGGTCGTGTCCAACAGGGCGGTGAGGGCCTTCAGGTTCTTCTCGTAAGGGGTGTAGTGGTAGTCCTTCTTGAGCTTGGTGAGGAACGCGGTGCGGGTGATGTCCGCCCGGCTGTCGCGCGCAATGCGGCTCTTCAGATCGCCCTTGGCCTGTTCGAAGCTCGGAGGCGGGTCGTAGGAGAGGCGCTTCACGATGTGCCAGCCGTAGCGGGTCTTGAACGGTTCGCTAATAGCCCCATCGGAGGCGAGCCCGAAGGCCTGGTCCTCGAACTCATCGATCATTTTTCCCGTGCTGAATTCGGGCAGTTCGCCCCCCTTGCCGCTGGAGCCCTCGTCCTCGCTGTACTTGAGCGCGGCATCGGCGAACGACACGGTGCCGCTGGTCACCTGGGCATGGATCTCGCGCACGCGCTTTTCGATGTCGGCGGCCTTGGCGGGATCGGGGTTGTCGCGCAACATGATGTGGGCGGCCCGCATGGTGCCACGCGCCGGGCGTTCGCCGGTCTTCTTGATGATGTGGTAACCGAAGCGCGTTCGGATCGGCATGCTCAGTTCGCCCACCGGGGTCTTGTAGGCCGCGGTCTCGAAGGGATAGACCATTTGCAACGCGCTGAACCAGCCCAGGTCGCCACCATTCTTGGCCGCGCTGGGATCGTCGCTGCCCCCTTTGGCCTGGGCCACGCTGGCGAAGTCCTCGCCCTTCAGGATCCGATCGCGCAGGGCCATGATGCGCGCATAGGCCGCGGCGGTATCGGCCGGGGCCGCATCGGGCGCCACCTGCACCAGGATGTGGCTGGCGCGGATCTCCTTGGTGGAGCGGTCGTAGGCTTCCTGCATCAACTGATCGTTCAACTCGCGATCGATGAGGTAGGGACGTGCGAGCTGCTTGCGGTACCCATCGAGCTCCTGCTTGAACTTGCCGATCGTGTCCATGCCCAACACCTCGGCTTCGCGCACCTTCAACTTGTAATTGATGAACAGGTCCAGGTACTCGTCCAGGGCTTCGTGGGTGACGGCGGCGTCCTTGTTGTTCTTCTTGTAGATGGCCTCGAATTCGGCGCGGGTGACGGGCTTGCCGTCCACGGTCATCAGGACCGCATCGTCACCGATTTGCGCGGTGGCGCTCAGCATCAGCATGGCGCCGCAAGCGGCCACGAGGTAGTTGCTCAACTGCATGGGGTGGAAGGTTCGTTCCGAAAGGGCGTCAAAACTAACCGAAGAACCTTCGGCGGGACCGGAGGCTCAGGGGCGTGCGCGCGTTAAAAAGATCGAAGCCGGTCCGGCCACCGGGCTCGCTCGCCCGAAGGCACCGCTGGCTGCGCGGTGCGCCTAAAGATGGCTGTAGTTCGGAGCCTCGCGCGTGATGTACACATCGTGCGGATGGCTCTCTTTCATGCCGGCCATGGTGATCCGGATGAACCGCGCCTGCTTGAGCGCGGCGATGTCGCGGGCGCCGCAATAGCCCATGCCGGCGCGCAGCCCGCCGGTGAGCTGGTGCACCACTTCCTGCAACTTGCCCTTGTACGGTACGCGGCCGCTGATGCCCTCCGGAACGAGCTTCTTGATGTCGTCCTCCATGTCCTGGAAATAACGGTCCTTGCTTCCCTGTTGCATGGCCTCGATGCTGCCCATGCCGCGGTACGATTTGAACCGGCGCCCCTCGTAGATGATCGTTTCACCTGGGCTCTCTTCCACGCCGGCGAACATGGAACCGATCATCACGGTGCCCGCGCCGGCGGCCAGCGCTTTCACCATGTCGCCCGTGTAGCG
>CAZFAW010000026.1:3292-4603 GCA_964517015.1 uncultured Chryseobacterium sp. | reverse complement strand
GTGTCGATCACGATCGCGTCCGCGCCGGCCTCCACCAACGCCGCGGCGCGGTCCAGGCTGTCGCCGGTGACACCGATCGCCGCCGCTACGCGAAGGCGGCCGAGATGGTCCTTTGCGCTGTGGGGGCGTTGCTTCAGTTTGATGATGTCCTTGTAGGTGATGAGACCGACCAGGTTGAAGGCCTTGTCCACCACGGGCAGCTTCTCGATCTTGAACTGCTGAAGGATCTCCTCGGCCCGGGCAAGATCGGTGTCCGGCGCGGTGGTGATCAGGTTCTCGCGCGTCATCACTTCGGCCACCGGGCGCGACATCTTCTTCTCGAACCGCAGGTCGCGGTTGGTAACGATGCCCACCAGGCGGCCGTTGGCGTTGATCACGGGAATGCCGCCGATGCCGTGCTCGGCCATCAGTTTCAGGGCATCGCCCACCAACGCACCTTCCTGCAGGGTAACGGGGTCCTGGATCATGCCGCTCTCGCTGCGCTTCACCCGGCGCACTTCGGCGGCCTGTTCGGCGATCGACTGGTTCTTGTGCACCACGCCGATCCCGCCTTGCTGCGCGATCGCGATGGCGAGCTCCGCGCCGGTGACCGTATCCATGGCCGCGCTCACGATGGGCACGTTCAAGCGGATGTTCCGGCTGAAGTACGAGCGGGTGTCCACCTCACGGGGCAGCACTTCGCTGTATGCAGGCACGAGCAGTACATCATCGTACGTCAGCCCTTCACCGATGAACTTGTCGCGAGGGAACCGGTGGTCCGGTTGGCCGAGTTCTGCCGCACGATCTGCGGCGAGCGTTGCGGGGCGATCCATGCGCGAAAGTACGCAGGGTTCCGCACACCGCTCACTCGCCCGTCAGGGCATGGAGAAAGGTGACCGTACCACGCTTCACGAACTCCTGGCCCGCACCGTTCAGGAACGAGCAGTAGTAGGCGTACACCCCTTGTGGCACGTACGCGCCGTTGATGGTTCCCTTCCAGGCCTCGGTGGGGTCGTTCGTGGTCCAGATCTCCTGTCCCCACCTATTGATGATGGTGAACTCGTAACGGCTCACGTCCACATAGGCGATCACCGGGATGAACGCATCGTTGGCACCACCGGCGATGAAGGCGTTCGGGATCCAGACCTGTTCCTGCTGGATGGCGCACGCTTCGTTGCTCATGGCGGTCGCGTCCATGCCCGAGGGGTTCAGCGTCTCGAGGGCTTCCACCTTGTAACAGAACCGGCCGGTGGTGGTGAAGAGATCGCGCACATCGTCGGTGAAAGTCCACTCCGTGGGTCCGTTCACGGCGATGAGTTGATAGGGGTCCGT
>CAZFAW010000026.1:0-3192 GCA_964517015.1 uncultured Chryseobacterium sp. | reverse complement strand
CGGGATCGCTCGAACCGGTAGCGCTTCACCTCGGCGCTGCCATCCACGCTGTCGACCACCATGATGTGGTCCTTCTCCACCACGGTCACCGTACGCAGGTAATTGTAGGTGGGCACGGGCGGGTAGTCCGTGATCCGGCAGGCCTTGTTGCTGAGCGAACTGGTGCCGCCTCCGTCACGGATCGCCTTCACTACATAACAGTACGTGGCGAAGGGATCCACATCGAAGTGCACCGCTTGCGAAGCGCTCGCCGGGAAATTGCCCAGCAGGAAGACCGCGCCACCGTTCTTCCGCGCGTAGACCTCATAGCTCTGCACGGCCCAACCGATGTACGGGGTCCACGCCACGGTGATCCGGCCTTCGCATTTGTCGTACTGCGTGGTGGCATGGATGGTGGTGTGCGGCGGCAGCGTGGCGCTGGTGTTCGGGCTTGCCGGTGTTCCCGACCAACAGGTATCGAACGCGGCCACGGTGAAGGACTCCGCCGCACCCGAGGCGTTGCTGGCCAGCCAGGTGTAGCTGGTATTGAACTGGCCGTAGATGGTATCGAGGATCACGTTGCCGCCCGGGGTGCTGAGCACGATGATGTAGGCGTTCGTATCGTCCTCCGGGCTGGGCGCCCAATCCAGCGTGGCCAGGCCGGTGGCCGTATCCACGCTCACCGTCACCATGACGGGCGAACCGGGTGGCGTCGCATCGGCGAACACATCGCCGGCGCGGTTGCTGTAGCTCACGCAGCCGAGCGTATTGGTGAGTCCGATCCGGTACGTGAGCGAATCCTCGCAAATGCTGATCACATGCGCGTAGTCCAGGTCCGTGGTGGCTTGCTGGTGGATCAGGGACCACGTGCCGATCGGGTGCTCCAATTGCACATCGACGTTCGCCGAGGCGGTTGCGATCGGCGGAACGTGTTGCGGGGTCCAATCGAGCAACGCGCTGCCCAGCGGGGTGCTCTGTCCCACGGTCAAGTGCATCGTGGAAAGAGTATCGCTGGAGACCGACGTGTTGGGTGGCGCGCTGGTGCTCACCGTGGTCAGATAGTAGAACTGCGGGGCATTGTTCGCACCGGCACCGAAGTGCGTCCACCCGGGCGCACCATAGACCGGGATCGTGGTCAGCAAGGCGTACGGCCCCGAAACCGACGCGCTCCACCACACCTCATAGTTGGCGAAATCGGCGTTCGGATCGGGTGGCGCCACCCAGGTCAACACCGCATCTCCGGCCAGGTTCACCGACGCACAACGCAACGAAGGGGGGTCGAGCACCACGGCATGGACGGCCGTGACCGCCACGAACGCCGATAGAACGCCTGCCGCACGCACGCTGTAGGAACGGTCCATTGCCAGGATCCTTGCCATGCGGAAGACGATCAAATCCCAGCGGATGTTGCCACCGGATGCCGCGGCAGGGCCGCAAGCCGATCCAGGGCTTCGTTGTACTCCTGCATCACTTTTCGCACAATGGCACCTGCCGGCAGGATGTCCCTCAATCGCGCGCTGACCTGCCCGATCTCCAGTTCCCCTTCTTCCAGATCACCCTCGAACATGCCACGCTTGGCACGTGCACGCCCCAGCAGGGCCTTCAGTTCGTCGACCGTGGCGCAACGGGCGTATGCGTTCTGCAGGTCGTTGTAGAACTTGTTGCGCAGCAGGCGCACCGGTGCCAACTCCTTCAGGGTCAGTACCGTGGAACCTTCTTTAGCAGTGGTCACCGTTCGTTTGAACGCGTCGTGTGCGCTGCTTTCCACGGAGCACACGAAGCGGCTGCCCAACTGCACCGCGTCCGCGCCCAGGGCCATGGCAGCGGCCATCGAACGGCCGTCGGCGATGCCACCGGCGGCGATCACAGGCACATCGACCGCATCGCGTACAAGTGGAACGAGTACGAGGGTGGTGGTCTCCTCGCGACCGTTGTGCCCGCCGGCTTCGAAACCCTCCGCCACTACGGCATCCACTCCGGCCGCAACGGCCTTCCGCGCGAATTTCACGCTGGCCACCACGTGCACCACGGTCATGCCGTGGTCTTTGAGCCAGCCGGTCCAAGTGGCGGGGTTGCCCGCACTGGTGAACACGATGCGCACCCCCTCCTCGGCCAGGATGCCCATGTGCTTCTCGATGTCCGGATAGAGCATGGGCACGTTCACCGCGAAAGGGCGGTCGGTGGCGGCCTTGCACGCTCGGATGTGCTCCCGCAGCACCTCGGGGTACATGGATCCGGAGCCGATCACCCCCAGCCCGCCCGCCTCGCTCACGGCTGCGGCCAGGCGCCAACCGGAGCACCAGATCATGCCGGCCTGTACCAAGGGGTACCGTACCCCGAACAAGGTGGTTGCGCGTTCCTGCGGCATGGGTGGGCGAAGGGCCCGCGAATGTAGGGGCTGCGTCGGGGGCGGTTGTTCATATCCAAGCTGCCAGGACCCGCGTAAGAGGACCGGAAGTTTCCTAGGTTTGTCCGGACCCTCAAAGGCCCTGAAGATCATGCGCATCGTTACCCTGCGGAACAGCCTCTTGCTCGCGTTGGCGGGCCTGTGCACCGCCAGCACCCATGCCCAATACGCCTGGGATGTCGGTTTCCACCTGGGTGCCTCCAACTACCTGGGCGAAATGGGCGGTAAGGAGAAACCGCGCCGCGATTTCATCTGGGACATGAAGCTGGGGCAGACCCGCTGGGCGCTCGGCGTGTTCGGTCGGCGCAAGATCAACCGCCTGATCAGCGTGAACAGCGGTCTGTTGTACCTGCGCATCCAGGGCGCCGATGCCTTGAGCACCAACCCTGCACGTGTCGGCCGCAACCTGAATTTCCGGAACGACATGTTCGAATGGTACCTGCGGCCGGAGTTCACCATTTTCCAGGACAACGACCTGGGCGGCCACGGCAAGTACAAGACCGACTTCCGGTTGTTCGGCTATGTGGGCGTGTCGCTGTATTACCACAATCCAAAAGGGCAGATCAACCGGGAAGGTGCGTTCTATGCACTGCAACCGCTCACAACGGAACTGGTGGACTACTCCAAGTTCGGCGTGGCGATCCCCGCGGGCATCGGCTTCCACTTCACCAAACGGCGCCGCCACCGTTTCGGGTTCGATTTCGGCTGGCGCACCACCTTCACCGACTACCTGGACGATGTGAGCACCGAGTACCAGGATCCCTCCCTGATGCCGGGTGGCATTGGCGGTTTGGCCGACCAATTGG
>CAZFAW010000025.1:9094-14360 GCA_964517015.1 uncultured Chryseobacterium sp. | reverse complement strand
GATCGCGAAGACGATCGGCAAGCTGCCGGAGTTCAACATGCGCCCCTACTTCATCGAGCAGCGCTTCGCCCTGCGCACCCCGATCTACGCCGAAACCGCCAGCTACGGCCACATGGGCCGCGAGTGCCGGGTGGTGACCAAGACCTTCAAGAACGCCGGCCAGGAGGCCAGGGTCAAGGTGAAGCTCTTCCCCTGGGAGGAGCTCAACGCCGTGGACGCGGTGAAGGCGGCCTTCAAGCTCTGAAGGGGCTCCGGCCGAACTGTGCCCGGCGCTTGGCGGATCCATTGGATCCACTACTTTCGCACCCCATTTTCAAGGAAGTCATGTACGCCATCGTCGACATCGCGGGCCAGCAGTTCAAGGTATCCAAGGACCAGCGCCTGAAGGTCCACCGCCTCGAAGCGGAGGAAGGAAAAGTGCTGGAGCTGGACCGCGTGCTGCTCGTGAGCAACGGCGGCAACGTTACGGTGGGCACCCCCGTGGTGGACGGCGCCCGCGTGGCGGCCCAGGTCATGGCCCACAGCAAGGGCGATAAGGTGCTCGTGTTCCACAAGAAGCGCCGCAAGGGCTACCAGAAGATGAACGGGCACCGCCAGGCCCTTACCGAACTGCTGGTCCTGGGCATCCTCGGCAAGGGCGAAAAGGCCCCCGCTCCGGTGGCGAAGAAGGCCCCGAAAACCGAGGTTGCGAACACCGAAGCCGCACCGAAGAAGGCAGCCGCCAAGAAGGCCGCAGCCCCGAAGAAGGAAGCCAAGAAGCCGGCCGCCAAGAAGGCCGCACCGAAAAAGGACAGCAAGAAGAAGTGATCGCGGAGACCCACCCGCATTGCGCAAGACCCCAGAGCCATGGCACACAAGAAAGGTGAAGGCAGTACACAGAACGGCCGCGAATCGCACTCGAAACGCCTCGGCGTGAAGATCTACGGCGGCTCCAAGGCGGTTGCCGGCAACATCATCGTGCGCCAGCGCGGCACCAAGCACCATCCCGGTCGCAATGTCGGGATCGGTGTGGACCACACGCTGTTCGCGCTGGTGGACGGCACCGTGAAGTTCCAGAAGAAGAAAGGCGATCGCAGCTATGTGAGCGTGGAGCCCGAGCCCGCCCGGAATTGACCCTGCACCAACCGGTCATCAAAGCCCCTTCCGATCACCGGAAGGGGCTTTTCGTTGGCCTCTACCTTTACCCACCCGTTACCACCCCCCATGCTTGAACTGCCCTACCTGAGGGAGCACCGCGAGGAAGCCGAGGCGCGGCTGAGCAAACGCAACATCGATGCGGCCGCGCTGATCGCGCGTGCGCTCGAGCTGGACGAGGAACGGCGCTCCACCCAGAACGAGCTCGACGGCAAACAGGCCGAATTGAACGAGTTGAGCCGGAGGATCGGGGAATGGATGAAAAGCGGTCAGAAGGACCAGGCCGATCAGGCCAAGGCCCGCACCACGGAACTGAAAGCAGCCACGGCCGACCTGCGTGCCAAGCTCGAGGCCGCGGAAAAGGCCCAGCACGACCACCTCTGCACCATTCCCAACGCGCCCCACGCGCGCGTGCCCGCCGGGAAGACACCGGAGGACAATACGGTGGTGATGCAGGAAGGGGGGATCCCCGAGCTGCCGGCCGATGCGAAGCCCCACTGGGAACTGGGCGAACAATACGACCTGTTGCACATGGACCTGGGGGTGAAGCTCACCGGGGCGGGCTTCCCGGTGTACAGCGGTCAGGGTGCCAGGCTGCAACGCGCGTTGATCGCGTTCTTCCTGGACCGCGCCACCGCCGCGGGCTACCGCGAGATCATCCCGCCCCACATGGTGAACGCGGCCTCCGCGTTCGCCACGGGGCAGCTGCCGGACAAGGAAGGCCAGATGTACCATGCCACGGCCGATGACCTGTACTTGATCCCCACCGCCGAGGTGCCGATCACCAACCTCTACCGCGACGAGATCCTCGAGGCCGGCGGGCTGCCGGTGAAAATGGTGGGCTACACCCCCTGCTTCCGGCGCGAAGCGGGCAGCTACGGCGCACATGTGCGCGGCCTCAACCGCGTGCACCAGTTCGACAAGGTGGAGATCGTGCGCCTGGAACACCCCGAGAAGAGCTACGCTGCACTGGAGGAGATGGTGGAACACGTGAAAGGGCTGCTGCGGGCGCTGGAACTGCCGTTCCGCCAGTTGCTGCTGTGCGGGGGCGACATGGGTTTCGCCAGTGCGATGACCTACGACATGGAGGTGTACGCGGGCGCACAGAAGCGCTGGCTCGAAGTGAGCTCGATCAGCAACTTCGAGACCTTCCAAAGCAACCGGCTCAAGCTGCGCTACAGGAGCGATGACAAGAAGCCCCGCCTGGCCCACACGTTGAACGGCAGCGCGCTGGCCCTTGCACGCATCGTGGCGGCGTTGCTGGAGAACAACCAGACGCCACAAGGCATCCGCGTTCCGAAGGCCCTGCAGCCCTACACGGGTTTCGATATGATCCGCGCATGAGGATAGCCACCGCGATCCTGTTCCCGACCCTCGTGCTCCTTGGCCTTTCCGGCCAGGGCTGCAGGCACGGCGATCCGCGCATGGTGGCCACGATCGACAGCCTGCTGCGAACAACGGACAGCCTCGACGCCATCGTGAACGGCATCGACATTGCCGTGTACCGGCGCATGGATTCGACGTTCCGCAGCCAGCGCACATGGATCGAGCAACGGTTCGCCGATACGCTGGACCCCGACCAGGCCATGATCCTGGGCAATTACCACCGTGCCATGTCGAGATCGTTGGGCCGTGTACTGAAGCACCACGAGGAAATGCACAACGAGCTCGCCCTCTCGCGCAAGCAGCTCACCGCGCTGCGCCACGATGTGGACCGCGGCCTGCTGCACGACAATCCGAAAGCGACCTACTTCGGGCAGGAGGAACTGGTGCTGCGGCAATTGGGCACCAGTGTGGACGTTCTCCGTTCCAGCGCGGCCACCGCACAACGCGAATGGGAGCGCTACCACCTGAAAGTGGACTCCCTGATGCTCCGGAGCGACACCCTGGCCCGCCCCCGACCATGATCCGATCGCTGCTCCTGTGCCTTTCCCTCGCCGTTATCGCAGCACCTGCGGCGCTCGCGCAACCCGGCACCGACGAGCAGCTCGCCGCGCAGTATTTCCAGCAGGGCGATTTCGAGCGGGCCGTGCTCTACTACGAGAAACTCTACAAGAAGCAGCCCACCCCGTACTACTACGAGCAGCTGTTCAAGAGCTATACGGCCCTGAAGCGGTACGAGGAGGCCGAGAGGATCGCCCGCGAACAGCAACGCCGGAACGACGATCCACGCTACGCCGTGGACATCGGAACGCTGTACAAGGAAATGGGCCAGGACGAGAAGGCCACACAACAGTTCGAGAAGGCCCTGAAACAACTGAGCTCGGACCCGAACCGCGTGCGCCAGGTGGCCAATGCCTTCACCCGCGCCAACGAACTGGACATGGCGCTGCAAGCCTACGAACGCGGGCAGCGGTTGATGAAGGACGGATCGAACTTCAGTTTCGAGATCGCCAACCTCTATGCGGCCAAGGGCGACATGGTGGGCATGACGCGCGGGTTCATGGACGTGCTGAGCATGAACGAAGGCTACATCCAGAGCGTGCAGAACAGCCTCAGCCGCTACATCGACCTGGAGGAACGGGACGCTCGCAGCGAGATCCTGCGAACCGAATTGCTGCGCCGCATCCAGAAGGAGCCGGACAAGACCATCTTCCCCGAACTGCTGATCTGGATGTACATCCAGCAGAAGGACATGACCAGCGCGCTGGTTCAGAGCAAGGCCCTGGACAAACGCTTGAACGAGAACGGCCGGCGCGTAATGGAGCTCGGCGACATCGCCCTCGCCAACAAAGACCACGGCACCGCGGTGAAGTGCTATGAATACGTGACCGGCCTGGGCAAGGACAGCCCCGCATACCGCACCGCACGCCTCAGCCTGGTGAAGGCCATGCACGACAAGGTGACGGACCAGGCCGAACCACCCAAGGAGGAACTCGACCAGTTGCAGGTGCTCTATGGCTCCGTCCTGGAGGAGCTCGGGCGTTCCCCCGCCACGCTCGAACTGCTCACCGGATACGCCCGGCTCAAGGCCTACTACCTCAACGACAGCCCGGGCGCCATCGCCCTGCTCGAAGAAGCGATCGCCCTGCCAGGGCTGGACCCGCAGAAGCAGGCGGCCTGCAAGCTCGCCCTCGGCGATGTGCACGTGCTGGGAGGCGACATCTGGGAGGCGTCGCTGCTCTATTCGCAGGTGGACCTGGACTTCAAGTACGATGTGATCGGCAACGAGGCCCGCTTGCGCAACGCCAAGGTCTCCTTCTACTCCGGCGACATGCTCTGGGCCCTCGCCCAACTCGACGTGTTGAAGACCAGCACATCGAAATTGATCGCCAACGACGCCATGGAGCTGAGCCTGCTGATCAGCGACAACCTTGGCGCGGACAGCAACAGCGTTCCGTTGGGCTTGTACGCACAGGCCCAGTTGCTCACCTTCCAGCATCGCTATGCCGAGGCCGGCGCCATGCTCGACAGCCTCGATCGCGCATTCCCCATGCACAGCCTGGGAGATGACGTGCTCTACCAGCGCTATCGGATCGCTTATGCGCGCCACCAGTTCCCCGAGGCCGCCACCTATCTGGAGAAGGTGCTCGAGTTGTACCCGCTGGACATCCTCGTGGACAATGCTCTGCTGGACCTGGGGCGGCTGTACGAGGAGCGCCTGAACGATCCGGAGAAGGCCAAAGGGTACTACGAGAAACTGCTCTTCGAACAAACCGGCAGCATCTTCGTCCCGGAAGCGCGCGAGCGATTCCGCACCCTGCGCGGCGACCACGCCGACCCCTCCACCCCGGAGGAGCGGTTCCTCATCAACGGCGAAAGCCCATGATCGTGTACAACGTCACCATCAACATCGACGCCTCCGTGCATGCGGAGTGGCTGCGATGGATGAAGGATGAGCATGTTCCGCGCGTGATGGCCACCGGCCTGTTCCTCGATCACCGCATGGCACGTGTACTGGGCGACGACGAAGGCTTCACCTACGCGATCCAGTACACCTGCGCCGACATGGCCACGTACGAACGCTACCGCGACCAGCACGCGCCTCGCCTGCAGTCCGAGGCACAGGAGCGCTTCGGTGGGCACTTCGCCGCGTTCCGCACCCTGCTCGAGGTGGTGCACACCCGGTGATCGTGGTACGCCCCAAGAAGCACCTCGGTCAGCATTTCCTGAAGGAGGAACGCATTGCACA
>CAZFAW010000025.1:5493-8994 GCA_964517015.1 uncultured Chryseobacterium sp. | reverse complement strand
CTGGCCCAGGCCTGGTACGACATCGACCACCTGTTCAACGTGGAACCGGGTTCGTTCATCCCACCGCCGAAGGTCCGGTCCTCGGTGATCCGCCTGCAGCGCAACGCCACAACCCGGCTGGCTTGCGATGAGCGGGTGTTCTTCACCCTGGTGAAAGCCGCCTTCAACCAGCGGCGCAAGACCCTGGGCAACGCGCTGCGCAGCTTCCCCGGCCTGGAACATGGCGTGCCGGCACCTTTTGCGAAGCTGCGTGCGGAACAACTGACCGTGCAGGACTTCATCGCCCTCGCTGCGGCCGCCTCCCAGGGCGCATCTGCGTAGTTTCGCCACGCTCCGCGGCTGCACCCGCCGTGCCCCTCGCATCGTGGCCTTCAACCTCTCACGCACGCACCTGGAACGCATCCAGGAACTCGTTGCCAACCGGCGCGACGAGGCCCTGTTGAACGAGGTGAGCCAGCTTCACCCGGCGGACATCGCCGAGGTGCTGGACCGCGTGGACGCCGACGAGGCAGGGTACATCTACCAACTGCTCGATCACGAGGTGGCCGCCGACGTGATCACCGAACTGCCGGAAGACCGGCGCGAAGCCCTGCTTGGCACCCTGAGCGGGAAGGAGATCGCCGAGGAGGTGATCGAGCAGCTCGATTCCGACGATGCCGCCGATGTGATCGCCGAGCTGCCCGAGGAGGTGCAGCAAGAGGTGCTCGCCAACATCGACGACAGTGCCCTCAAGGAGGAGATCACCGAACTGCTCACCTACGACGAGAACACCGCCGGGGCCCTCATGGCCAAGGAACTGGTGAAGGTCGAGGTGGGCGCCAGCATGCTCGATTGCGTGCGGGAACTGCGCAAGCACGCGGACGATATCGAGAACGTGTACGTGATCAACGTGGTGGACGAGAACGAACGGTTCGTGGGCACCATCGCCCTGAAGGATCTGCTCACCACCAGCCTGCGCACGCCCGTGCGGGAGGTCTACGATCCCGACGCCATCAGCGTGAAGGCCGACACCGACAAGGAGGAGGTCTCCAAGTTGATGGCCAAGTACGACCTGGTGGTGATGCCGGTGGTCGACGGGCGGGGCCGGCTGATCGGGCGTATCACGATCGACGACGTGGTGGACGTGATCCGCGAGGAGGAGACCGAAGACGTGCAGAAGATGGGCGGTATGGAAGCCCTGGAGTACAGTTACAGCAACAGCAGCCTCGCCGAGATGGTGAAGAAGCGCGCCGGATGGCTGGTGGTGCTGCTGATCGGCGAAGGGTTCACGGCCACCGCCATGGGCTTCTTCGAAGGCGAGATCGCCAAGGCCGTTGTGCTCGCCCTCTTCGTACCGATGATCATCTCCTCCGGCGGCAACACCGGATCGCAGGCCTCTTCGTTGATCTGCCGCGCACTGGCCACGGGCGATGTAACGGTGAACGAATGGTGGCGGATCGTGCGGCGCGAGACCAGCGTGGGCTTCACCTTGGGGATCGTGCTTGGCATCGTGGGTTTCGCCCGCGTAGCGCTCTATAGCCGGTTCACCAACATCTACGGCCCGCACTGGGTGTCGATCGGTGCGGCCGTGGGTTGTTCCCTGCTGGGCGTGGTGCTCTGGGGCAACCTGATCGGATCCCTGTTCCCGTTGCTATTGAAACGCCTGGGCCTGGACCCTGCGGTGAGCAGCGCGCCGTTCGTGGCCACGGTGGTGGACATCACGGGACTGGTCATCTACTTCACGATCACCTCGCTCTTCCTCGCCGGCATCCTGCTGTGAAGATCGCGTTCCTCGACCCCGTGCATGCGCTGTTGCGCGAGCGGCTCACCGCGGCAGGGCACCTGTGCCTGGACCCTTCGCCGCTGGTGCCGGCCGATGCCGAAGGCCTGGTGGTGCGCAGCAGCCGTGTCGATGCCGAAATGATGGACCGATCTCCGGGCCTGAAGTTCATCGCGCGCGCCGGTTCAGGCCTGGAGAACGTGGATGTGGCACATGCCGCCGCGCGCGGGATCACGGTGCATGCCTCGCCCGAAGGCAACCGCGACGGCGTGGGCGAGACCGCGGTGCTGCTATTGCTCATGCTGTTGAAGAACGCCGCCATGGCCACCAACGCCACCCGCCAGGGCGAATGGCCGCGCGAAGCAAGCCGGGGCCTTGAACTGCACGGCCGCACCGTGGGCGTCATCGGCCATGGCCACATGGGTGCAGCCTTCACCGAACGGCTGGCAGGCTTCGGGGTGCGGATCCTGGCCTACGACAAGTACCGGACGGCCTATGCTCCGGACCATGTGGAAGAGACCGGCCTCGCGGAAGTGATGCGGGGATCCGAGATCATCAGCCTGCATCTTCCGCTGAACGCCGGAACGCACCATTTCGTGGATGCCGCCTTCATCGCTGGCATGGCACGTCCGTTCTGGCTGATCAACACGGCGCGCGGCCCCCTGGTGTCCACGAACGACCTGGTCCGGGGGCTGGCCAGCGGCAAGGTGCTGGGCGCCGGGCTGGATGTGCTGGAACAGGAGCGGGCCGACCTCAGCGGGCTGGAACCCGGCACCGCGGCCGATGCCTTGCAACAACTCCGTGCGGCGCCCAACGTGGTCATCACACCCCATATCGCCGGGGTCACGCACGAGGGAGCGCGGAAGATGGCCGACGTGCTCTCTCGCAAGATCCTCAAGGACTTTCCGCATGCGCACTGATCGCCGCTTGCCCACCATGTTGCTGTGGCTTTGCTTCGCATGCAACATGCCCGGCACAAAAACCCCTCCCGAAGTGCATGGCCATCGCGGCTGCCGAGCCCTCCTTCCGGAGAATACCGTTCCCGCGTTCCTGAAGGCCATGGAGCTGGGGTGCGACTGGCTGGAACTGGATGTGGTGATCAACGCCGACGGTGCCGTGGTGGTGAGCCATGAGCCCTGGATGGACCCTTCCAAGTGCCTGGGGCCGGACGGACGTCCGATCGACCCGTCGCGCGAGCGCGAACTGAACATCTACCGCATGTCCACCGCGGAGATGAGGGCCTACGACTGCGGCAGCCTGGACGATCCCGACCATCCGGAGCGGGAGAAGAAGGCCGCCGTCAAGCCGCTGCTTTCGGAAGTGGTGGACGCATGCGATGAACGGGCCGCCGAAGAAGCGATGCCGCCGGCGCACTTCAATATCGAGATCAAGAGCGATCCCGCCCTGTACGGCACGTACCAACCCGCACCGGTGCCCTTCGCCCGGATCGTGATGCACGCGATCGACGCGCTGGGCCTGGCCGACCGGTGCATCATCCAGTCGTTCGATCCCGCCGTGCTCGAGGAGGTGCACCGGATCGAACCTTCCGCGCGCATCGCCCTGCTGGTGGACAACGCCGATCCGCTGGAGGCCAATCTCGCCCGGCTCGGGTTCAAGCCGTCCATCTACAGTCCCGCGTTCGAGCGTGTCGATGCAGCACTCGTGCAGGCCTTGCGGGCGCGCGACATCGAGATGGCCGTTTGGACCGTGAACGCGGCGGACGACCTGCGGCGCATGATCGA
>CAZFAW010000025.1:0-5393 GCA_964517015.1 uncultured Chryseobacterium sp. | reverse complement strand
CTGGCAGCACCAGGTGGGCAGGTACGGCGCGTGGTGCGCCCTGCTCACCTGGGTGCCCTTCATCGGCGACCCGATCGCCCTGGCACTGGGGGTGTTCCGCGTACGGTCCTTGCCGGTGGCCGTGCTCATGCTGGTGGGAAAGGCGGCGCGCTACGCGGTGATCATCATCGGCCTGCGTGCGCTTTCGGCCTGAACAGCGAAAGGCCCCGATCGCTCGGGGCCTCCGCTGTCGTCTGAGCGATGTACCGCTGCTCAGTAGGAAGTGCTTTGCGGGGTCCAGTTGCACCAGTCGGCGGTCCAGTCGTCGGAACCGAAGGCGCCCTTGTAGGCCACGTTGCTGAAGTACGGGTCGGTGAGGTCGGTGTCGCTGAAATCCGCACCGCTCGCCAGCGGGCTGCCACCATTGAGCAGGAAGTTCGGGGCGCCCAAGTTGAAGGGATCGGCCACGCCAAGGGCGGTGTTGTCCGTAAGGCTCGTGTTGCCGTTGGCGGTGAAGTAGGCTGCGATGTCCCAGCTGCTTCCCGAAGCCACGGCGGTCAAGGTGGCCATGGCGCTGAACACGCAGTTCTTCACCTTGAGCTCGCTCGCATCCGCGTTCACCTCGCACGCGCTGCCATCGATCAACAGCCCCGTGGGGAAACCCGCGAACACGCTGTTGAACACGCGGGTGTGCGTGTTGCGGCGCAGGTGGGCGGCGCGCTTGAAGTTGCTGTTGATCACCGTGCCGGAGGTGGCCTGCGGCCCATAGATGCTCACGTTGCTGATCACCGGCGTGGTGTACGGGGTGGCCGAGGTGCCCGTCGCATCGTTGTCGTGCTCCAGGCCGTTGGAGCCCGAGGCATCGGCCTGGTTCGGATCACGGAGGGCCACGCCGAACTGCACATGCCCGCTGTACCCGTTGTCCATGTCGAAATCGTCGTCCAGGCCGCCGAAAGCCACCAGGTTCTTCACGTTCACGGTACCGCCGAAGAACTCGAAGCTGTCGTCGCCGCTGTAGCTCACCTGCACGTGGTCGATGGTGGTGCCACTGCCCACGCCGGCCAGCGTAAGGCCGTTGATCTCGTTGTTGGGTTGGAAGGCGATGCCCGGGTATTCGATGCGCACGTAGCGGATGATGCCGCTGTTGTCGGCGGCATCGGTGCCTCCGAACACGGCCTCCACCCCGCCTTCCACCACACCGGTGCCTCCGGGCAGGTTGATCGGTGCCTTTCCGCACACGATGATGCCGCCCCAATCGCCGGGTGCGCGGCTGCCTGCAGGTTGTGCACTGGTGAACACGATCGGCTCGGCGGCGGTGCCGTCGGCGATCAGCTGTGCTCCGCGGTTCACGATCAGCGTACCCTTGGTGCTCTTGTCGCCCATGATCGTGGTGCCGGGCTCAATGGTCAGCACCGCGCCCGATTCGATCTCCACGAAGCCGTAGATCTTGTAGGTCTTCGCGGCGCTCCAGGTGGTGTTCACCGCGATATTGGAGTTGATGGTCACCGTGTTGCCATCGGTCCCCGCATATTGGCAGGAGCCGTCGTCCTTATCGGCATCGGGATCGTAGTTGGTGGCGGTGGGGTCCGTACAGCCTTCCTTCTTCTTGCAGGACGGTGCCACGGCAATGAGGGCACCGAGCATCAGCACGGCACCGAGGTTCTTCGTCAGGAGGTTCATGTCGATCGTTTTTTCTACGCCGCGAAATGACCTCGCCCACATTAGGCTGAGCTTCACCTGATCTTATCCGATCGTTGCGCCTGCTTAAGCTTACGTTAAGCACTACCGGCCGACGGCGCGTTCAGAACGAATAGGCGAGGGCGGCGGAGAAGTACGCCCCGCGGCGGTGGCTCTGGATGCGCTCGTCGGTGGGCTCGATGCGGCCGTCACCGTCGCTGTCCTGCTGCAGCAGCACCTCCTGGTCGAGCACATCCTGCGCGCCGAGCTTCACCTCGAAATGATCGCCCAGGCCCTTGCTCACGGACAGGTCGAGGGTCTGGCGGGGCATCTCGTAGATGTCGGGCGTTCCGAAGGTGCCCGCTGCGAAAAGTCGCCGGCCGGCCACGTTGTAGAGCGCGCTGTACTGGAGCTTGTGCTCCGGATCGGCGTAGTACAGGCCGCCGTTCACCACGTAGGGGCTCTGGCCCATCATGGGCCGGTCGCGTTCCTGCCCCACCGCCCCGGCACCCAGGTCCACCGCGCTCCGGATCAGTGTGGCGTTCAGCAGCACGCCCAGATGGCTCAGGTGGCCCTTCGGGAACAGTGCGTTCAAGGAGCGTCGTGCCTCCACCTCGATCCCCATGCTGTAAGCGCTCGCGGCGTTCGCGAACGTGAAGTTGCGCGTGCCGCCGCCTGCACTGGAGACGTAGAACATCTCGATCGGATCGGTGAACCGCTTGTAGAACGCTCCCACGCTGATCACTTCGCTCGCCGAGGGATAGTGCTCCCAGCGTGCATCGAGGTTGGTGATGGAGGCGCTTACGAGCGAATCCGCATTGCCCTTCAGGGTGGTGTTCGTGCTGAAGTCGTAGTAGCTGAAGGGGGCCAGCTCACGGAACTCGGGGCGGTTCACCGTGCGGCTGGCCGCCACGCGCACCTGCGACCGTTCGGTGATGCCGTAGCTGGCGTTCACCGAGGGCAGTACGCTGGTCACGGACTGGCTCACCTCCACGCGGCCGCCGCTGTAGCTGGCGCTGCTCAGTTCCTGTACGTTGTGCTCCACCCGGGCCCCACCGCTCACGGTGATCACCTTGTCGATCACGAGGGTGGCACCGGCGTAGGCGGCCAGCAAGGTGTTCGCTGCGGTATAGCGATCACTGGGGTTGGTGCCCTCCTCCAGTTCGAAGCCGGTGGTGGGGTTGATGTTGGCATCGTTGAACACCCGGCCCAATGGAGCGTGGAGCAAGGTCTGGTCGAACGAGGCGATGTTGGCGCGCGTGAACGACATCCAACGGGCGGCGAAGGTGCGGTCCTTGCGTTCGGCAAGGGCGCCGACGCGGATCGTGGTCTCCACGCGGCGGTCGTTTGCAGCAGGCCCGTGCTCGAAGTCGACGCGGCCGGTGGCCATGCCTTCGTTCAAGTCGCTGAAGAACCGGGCGGCATCGAGGGTGGAGGCCGATGGCGGCACCACCAGTTGGTACGGCTCATCGCTGTCGGCCTGATCGATGTTGCGCGTGGTGCGCAGGCGGCGCAGGTCCGGTTCCTTGCTCAAGGCCTTGGACCAGCCCAGCGTCCATTCGAGATGATCGGTCTTCTCGCCCAGGTCGTGCGCGCCGTGGAGCTGGCCGCTGTAGATCGTGCGTTGCTGCCAACGGAAGGCGTAGTTCCGCACATCGAAGCCTTCCTCCATGTTCTGGCCGGTGCGCACGGTGGTGCGGTTCTCTCCGATCTGGTTGAAGAGATTGCGGAATTCCAGCTTCGTGCGGGTTCCGAGCAGGGCCGTCCAGTTGGAGAGCACGCTTACGCGGGCCGTGCGGATGTTCTCGTTGTCGGAATAGGCGTAGATCGTATCGCTTCGACGTGCTTCGGTGTCGTACGCATTGTAGTTCCACGTCCTGGCGTCGTAGGAAAGCGCCGTGTTGGAATAGTCCACCGTATTGATCGTGCCGAAGGTGGCACCTCCCTCCTTCCCGAACCGGCGGGCGACCATGAACCCGATGCGCTGATCGGGCGCGGCGGTGTGTTCGCTGGCGGCCCAGTTGTTGGGAAGGGCACGGCCCAGTGCGGCCAGTTGGTCGGGGTTCGCTACGCTGGAGAGCCGCGCAGGGAACTGGCCCGGCAGCGCCCGCGACCCGTCATCGAACCCGAGGAAGTCGGTGCTGCCGCGTTGGTCTTGTTGGAGATCCTCGAAGGTGGTCCTGGACCGGAACCCCGTGCCCACGCTCACGCGGGTCTCGTTCTTCTGAGGCACGCTCAGGGTGCCGATCTTGATCGTGCCACCGGCGAAATCCCCCGGCAGCTCCGGGGCGCCCGTTTTGTACACCATTACCCGATCGAGCGCGCCGCTGGGGATCATGTCGAAGCTGAAGGCGCGCTTGTCCGCCTCGAGGCTCGGTGCGGTGACCCCGTTCAACAACACTGCGTTGTAGCGCTCGGACAGGCCACGGATCATCACGAACCGGTCGTTCATCACGGTCACACCGGGAATTCGTTTCACCACATCGCCGGCCGTGCGGTCCTGGCTCCTGGCGATCTGCTGGCGCCCCACACCGTTCACCACCTGCTGGCTCTGCCGGGTCTCCATGACCACGGCCGTCTCGGTCTCGGTGCGGCGTTCGCCCACCACCTCGGCCGTCTTCATCTGCACACTGCGCGCTTGGAGCTCCAGGTCCACGGTCAAGGACTGTCCGGCCGCCACGGTCACGGTGCGCTCCAGGGCTTCGTACCCCACGTAGCTCACCGCCAGACGGTAGGTCCCTGCATCCACGGGGATCGAATAGTGGCCATCGAGGTCGGTGGCCGCGCCCAGGGTGGTACCCACCACGGTCACGTTCACGAAGGGCAGGGGCTCGCGCTGGCCGCCTTCCAGGGCGGTGATCGTTCCCTGGATCGATGCCTTTTGGGCGAAGAGCGTGGTGGTGAGGAAAAGGAGGAATACGCTGAGGCTGCGGTACATCTTGGGCACGTTCGGCTTGACGGGCCGATCGCGCGGCAAAAGTGGCCGAACCCCATTACGGGGTCCTTGGCCGATCGTTAAGGAACCGTTAGGCCGCAGGTTGCCTGCGCGCCTCCAGGAACCACCACTTTGGCCCCTCCTTCTGCCCGCGCGCCTCCTTCCACATGCGCACCAACTGGTCTTGCAACAGGGTGGTGGCCTCGTCCACGCTGTCGGCCACGTAGAGGAAGCGCAACTCCTTCTCGCCCAGGGTGCCTTCCTTCACCATGCGATCGATCTGTTCCAGCATGGGGGCCCAGTAGTTCCTACCGTACAAAAGGATCGGGAAGTCACGCACCTTGCCGGTCTGGATCAGGGTGATCGCCTCGAACAGTTCGTCGAGCGTGCCTGCGCCGCCGGGCATCACCACGAAGGCGATGCTGTACTTGATCAGGAGCACCTTGCGCACGAAGAACCGGTCGAACGTGAGGCTGACATCGAGGTGGTCGTTCGGTTGCTGCTCGTGCGGCAGCACGATGTTGCAGCCCACACTGGTGGCGCCCACGTCGCGCGCACCCCGGTTCGCGGCTTCCATGAGCCCCGGGCCGCCACCGGTCATGATGGTGAAGCCGACCTGACCCACGCGCCGCGCCAGCTGCCGGGTGGCCTCGTAGTACGGGTGGTCTTCCTTGAAGCGCGCGCTGCCGAAGAAGGTCACGCAGGGTCCCACGAAATGCAGCTTACGGAAGCCATATATGAACTCGCGCGCAATGCTCAGCACGCTCTTGAACTCGCTCCACCGGGTGCGTGGTCCTTCGAG